>NZ_NFHI01000026.1:0-37305 GCF_002159255.1 Massilimicrobiota sp. An80 | reverse complement strand
CAACAGGGGCTTTATGCGCTTTTTTTGCATAATAATAAAGAGTACATATAGTCATACCACAAGAATAACAGAAATAAAAAAAGAGTCACCTAGTCTAATATACTAAGTTGACTCCATTGGCCATGATTTTCATCATGACTTTATTTTATAGTTTGCTTAATTATTTACAAGCTTCTTCGATTGCTACGGCAACAGCAACAGTTGCTCCAACCATTGGGTTGTTACCCATACCAATTAATCCCATCATTTCTACGTGAGCAGGAACTGAAGAAGAACCAGCAAATTGAGCATCACTGTGCATACGTCCCATAGTATCAGTCATACCATAAGAAGCAGGACCAGCAGCCATATTATCAGGATGTAATGTACGTCCTGTTCCTCCACCAGAAGCTACTGAGAAATATTTTTTACCTTGTTCAACACATTCTTTTTTATAAGTACCAGCTACTGGATGTTGGAAACGAGTAGGGTTAGTAGAGTTACCAGTAATAGAAACGTCTACACCTTCTTTGTGCATAATTGCAACACCCTCACGAACATCATCAGCACCATAGCAGTTTACTTTTGCTCTTGGACCATCTGAGTAAGCTGTTCTTGATACTTCTTTGACTTCACCTGTAAAATAATCAAATTGAGTTTCTACATAAGTGAAACCATTGATTCTTGAAATAATTTTAGCAGCATCTTTTCCTAAACCGTTTAAGATAACTCTTAATGGTTTGTTTCTAACTTTATTTGCTTTTTCAGCAATTTTGATAGCTCCTTCAGCAGCAGCAAATGATTCATGTCCAGCTAAGAAAGCGAAACATTCAGTTTTTTCATCTAATAACATAGATCCTAAGTTACCATGACCTAAACCAACTTTACGATCATCAGCAACTGATCCTGGAATACAGAATGATTGTAAACCAACACCGATTGTTTTAGCAGCGTCAACAGCTTTTGTATCCCCATTTTTGATTGCCATTGCAGCACCTACTGTATAAGCCCAGCAAGCATTTTCAAAACAAATTGGTTGAGTTGATTTTACGATGTTATAAACATCAATACCTTTTTCATCACAAATTGCTTTAGCTTCTTCAATTGATTTAATATCATATTTAGCTAATGCAGCGTTAATCTGATCGATTCTACGTTCATAATTTTCAAATAATGCCATTTTCGTACCTCCATTATTCCTTTCTTGGGTCGATGTATTTTGCAGCACTATCGAATCTACCATAAGTACCAGTAGCTTCTTTAACTGCTTCATTAGCATCTTTTCCAGATTTAATCATATCCATCATTCTTCCAAGATTAATGAATTCATAACCGATGATTTCATTATTTTCATCTAAAGCAAGTCTGTTAATGTAACCTTCAGTTAATTCAAGATATCTAGGTCCTTTTAATTTTGTAGAATAAGCAGTACCAAGCATACTTCTTAATCCTTTACCTAAATCTTCAAGACCTGAACCGATAGTAAGTCCTCCTTCAGAGAAAGCAGATTGGCTACGTCCATAAACGATTTGTAAGAATAATTCTCTCATTGCTGTATTGATAGCATCACATACTAAGTCAGTATTTAAACCTTCTAATAAAGTTTTACCAACTAATGCTTCACTAGCCATGGCAGCAGAGTGAGTCATACCAGAGCATCCAAGTGTTTCGATTAATGCTTCTTCGATAATTCCTTCTTTAACGTTTAAAGTTAATTTACATGCACCTTGTTGAGGAGCACACCAACCAACACCATGTGTTAATCCAGAAATATCTTTGATTTCTCTTGAATATACCCATTTTCCTTCTTCAGGAATTGGAGCACATCCATGACTTGCACCGCATTTAACAGTGCACATTTCTTCTACTTCTTTTGTATAAATCATTTTTTTACTCCTTTCATCTTCAAAATGATTAGCCAGACAAATCAGAAAATTGTGCTTCTTTTTCTGATTGCGGTGAAGGAATTTCACCTACTGTGATTATAAGTCAAATAGCCTTTAAAGTCAATGTAGACTGTACTTTCAATGTGAAAAAAATGTCTAAATAGCTCGAATGAATAAACTTGCTTATTGCAAATAGAAATGAGTTATAGTATAATAGGTTTGCTAGTAGTAAATAAAAAAGAATAGCTTGTTACTATTCTTTTAAATCTCTCATTTTTTCAATAATTCTGATTGAAGATTGAATGCTTTCCATTAAAATTTCACGTTCTTTATGGGAAAGACTTCTCATAAAATGAATGACCTTTGCTTCATCTTTTCCCTGAATTAATAAATCCATATTTTCATGATTTTGTAAATTCAAAAGGTGATTCAAATCAATATCTAAAATTTGACAAATTTCAACTAAAATATCTAAACGTGGAAAGTTTGTATCTGTAACATATGCTGAAAAAGCACCAGGTGAAATATTAAGCATTTTAGCAATATCTTTTTGTGTCATATTCTTTTCTTCCAATTTCGCAGCTAAGACTTTACCAATTTTTAACATATACCTCACCTCATTTTTTTACATTATAGCGAAGAGTTATAAAAATCTGTAAAATATTCATTAATAATAGATTTATATTTGATAACTATTTAAACTATTGATATAATAAAGTGACAAATAGATAAAAAAGTAACTATATAAGATAAGGAGATGCCTATATGTATATAGATGATTTTTTTCATTCTCTCACTTTATTACAGCCTACATATCAATTTATTAATGAAGATTTTTTTCGAGATAAAAAATATATTCAAATTCTTTCAAATGATCAAATGCCTTTAGATATTCATATCAAAACTCCAGCTCAGAATTATTTGATTTATAGTGATCTTCATGATTTGAAACATCTTTATGCTTATGAATTGGATTCTCTTTATCATTATATAAATGAAATTTCACAATTTAAAATCACAATACCTTCTACACAGGCCATCTATTTAGAAGCGGGTATTTTAGAAGCTATTTATTTATATGATCATCTTTTTAAAACTTCTTTCAAACATTATTCAACCTTATTATTACCATTATTTCATCTCTATCATATTTTAATAGGTCATCCACATAAAAATAAAGAAGCATACCCTCATACATATGCATTGCCATTCCTTCATCAATTATATGTCACAAGATTTTATTATTTTATTATTCAATATTGTTATTTTCGTTTTCAATGTCAACAGTCTCATTCTTTAACGCATCCTTATCATTTCGAGTTACTGGTGGAAAACAAACTGTCACAGTATTTACAATTATCACCCATTCATCATATTGCTGATCTAACATATTTAAACAATCAACAGCTTGATGATTATATAAGTCAAATGCTAAATGCTTCTTAGGAAGCATTTTTTTAGAAAAAAATAAAAATTTGTGCAATAATATGTTCAACAATATCATTAGTATAGTGAAAGGGGGAAAAATTAAAATGAATCAAAAAGAAATTGATTATCTTATTCTTCAGATTCCCCAAATGGATAATGCTTTTGATGAATTATATGAAAAAACCAAGACAAGTGTTTTTGCTTATATCATGAGCATTATTAAAAATTACGATGATAGTCGTGACATTTTTCAGGAAGTTTATGTGAAACTTTATTTAGCAGCTAAAAATTATCAATCACAGAAAAAACCATTAGCATGGATTTATACAATTGCTAGAAATGAATGTTATCTTTATTTAAGAAGACAAAATTTAACACAGGAATATCAGGATTATCTTTATTGTCCACCAGAAACGGACATGCATACAAAAATGATTTTAGAACAGTTATTTGAAAGTTTAAATGATCAGGAAAGAGAAGTGATTATTATGCATGCACTGTGGGGATTAAAGCATCATGAAATTGCCGGCTTATTAGATATTCCTCTAGCAACATCTTTATCCAGCTATCATCGAGGTATGAAAAAAATGAAAAAGATAGGAGCGAAGAGTTATGAATGAAATCAAAGAAGCTTTTACAAAGATTACACCAGATCGCTTAGATGATATTAAAGAAGAATTAAAAACAAGAGATGAAAATATCGTAATAGAAACAAAGAAGAAGAAAAAACGTTATCTTTTGACTCTACCTATTGTGGCAGTCTGTGCAGCGATGGTTTTCATGTTATGGCCTGCGACTCACTCCATTCAGACGGTTGTTGGTTTAGATGTCAATCCAAGTGTTGAATTGAATTTAGATGATGATTATAAAATTGTCGAAGTGAAAACGAACAACGAGGATGGGAAAAAAATTGTCGGCAATATGGATTTAAAAGGTAGCGATATTGAAGTTGGTGTGAATGCGTTGATTGGTGCTATGTTAAAGGAAGGATATATAGACGAACTTAAAAATTCATTACTGATATCAGTAACAGGGGAAAATGAACAAGAAAATGAAAAACTAAGACAACAGCTTTCATTAAATATTGATGAATTATTAAAAGCAAGTGATATTAATGGCTCTATTGTATCACAGACAATTAATGATCAAAATGTTGAAAATCTGGCGAAACAATATCAGATTTCAGTGGGAAAAGCTGAAATTATTCAACAGCTTGTTTCAAAGAATCCACTATATACATTTGATTCTTTAAAGAACTTATCTATTCATGAATTGAATCTGTTATTACAAAGCAATCAGGTTGAACAAGTTTCAATTACAGGTCACGCCAGTGAAAGTGGATATATAGGAAAAGACAAGGCTCAAAGTATTGCTTTTAATGATGCTCAAGTATCTCAACCAACAGTTCAAAAAGTAGAAATGGATTATGATGATGGTGTGATGGTTTATGAAGTTGAATTTTATAAAGATCAGGTTGAATATGATTACGAAATTAATGCTTTGAATGGTGAAATTATAAAAAGTGAAAAAGATGGTGAGAGAACTTCTCAATCAGCTTCATCATCAAATCAGTCTTCAAACCAAAATTCATCAAACAGTTCTCAGACATCAACTCAGCAGATATCACAGGATCAGGCAAAATCAATTGCTAAAAAACATGCTGGTGTTCAATCAGTATCACAAGAAAAAATTCATAAAGATTATGATGATGGTGTTTATAAATTTGAATATGAATTTGTAAGTGGTGATTATAAGTATGAATACGAAATTAATGCTATGACAAGTACTGTGATGAAACATGAAAAAGAATATGTTGGAACAGTCAAATTAACACAAAATGAAGCCAAACAAAAAGCTTTCAGTCATGCTAATGTTTCTTCATCAAATGCCTATGATGTAGAAGTAGAATTAGACCATCAATATTATGAAGTTTCCTTTAAATCAGGACAATATGAATATGAATATAAGATCAATGCATCAGATGGCTCTATTGTGGCACATGAAAAAGATTATGATGATTAGAAGAAGTTTTATGACTTCTTCTTTTTTCTTAATAAATTCTTAAAACTTTCACATTTTTTATGTAATATAATGATGAAAGGGGTGGGATTATGAATATTTTGGTTGTAGATGATGAAAAAGAAATTGCCGATTTAGTAGAATTGTATTTAAAAAATGAAGGCTTTCAAGTTTTTAAATTTTATAATGGTTGTGATGCTTTACGTTGTGTGGAAACACAGGATATTGATTTGGCTGTTTTAGATATCATGTTACCAGATATAGATGGCTTAAAAATTTGTTCCAAAATCAGAGAAACAAAAATCTTTCCTATTATTATGCTGACAGCTAAAGAAACTGAAATTGATAAAATAACAGGATTGACAATGGGTGCTGATGATTATGTCACAAAACCATTTCGTCCTTTAGAGCTTATGGCACGTATTAAAGCTCAGTTAAGACGCTATACAATGATGTCACCTAAAAAAGATGAATCCGTTTTGACCATTGGTGCTTTAACAATTGATAAAGATAACCATCGCTGTTTTCTAGATAATCAATTATTGTCTTTAACACCAACTGAATTTTCTATATTATGGTTATTATGTTCAAATCAGGGAAAAGTAGTCAGTGTTGATCAGATTTTTCATGATTTATGGGGAGAAAAATACTATACCAACTCAAGTAGCTCTATTATGGTTCATATTCGTCATTTAAGAGAGAAAATGAATGACTCAGCAGAAAATCCACGTTATATCCAAACGGTATGGGGAGTAGGTTATAAAATTGAATAAGGACTATACGAGAAGGTTTCAACAGGAAATTCTCAAAATACATATACTCATTACAGCTTGTTGCTTTGTTTTTATATTATTTATTTATTTTTATATGGATTATGTTTATAATGGAGCATTTATTAATTTCTTACAGGAATATTTTGGATGGGATTTTGCACACTTTGCCCTGAGAAATCAAAAAACAATTATCTTTATGATTATTATGCTGGTCATTTTATTGAATTCTATCATTGTTGAAATTTATGCTATTCAAAAAATATCACGAGTCTTTTCACAAATTAAGATTCTTTTTCAAAAAGACAATCAGAGAATTGTTTTAGATGATTCATTATATGAATTAGAAAATGACTTAAATGAACTCAAACGAGAAAGTATTGAAAATGAAAAGAAGGCAATTGATGAAGTTCAGCATAAAGTTGATATGATTGCCTATTTGGCTCATGATATCAAAACACCTTTAGCTTCAGTTATTGGTTATCTCTGTTTACTTGATGAAACACCACATTTACCAGAAGATTTACGTCATCAATATACACATATTACTTTAGAAAAAGCATATCGTTTAGAAAGACTAATTAATGAGTTTTTTGATATTGCTAAACTGAATCAGACTTATACACCTTTACATAAAGAAAAGATTCATTTGTTGTATCTTTTAGAACAAATGAAAGAAGAATTTTATCCATTGATTTCACAAAAACAACAACATATTGAAATTGATATAAATGAAGATTTATTAATCAATGTGGATGCTCAAAAAATGGCAAGAGTTTTTAATAATATTTTAAAAAATGCCTTTCATTACAGTTATGAAAAAACAACCATTTTTATTAAAGCTTATCAAGATGAGAGTTATACACATATTCTTTTTGAAAATGAAGGAGAGACAATTCCACCAGATAAAATTCAAAATATCTTTAAACAGTTCTATCGTTTAGATGAATCACGTAACTCATCAACAGGAGGATCGGGACTTGGTTTATCAATTGCTAAAACAATTGTGGAACAGCATCAGGGATTTATTAAGGCCACAAGTGCTAAGCATCATACTGTCTTTGATGTGATGCTACCTCTTCATGAACTTTAGAAAATCTTAATAATTCATTAAAAATTTTAATTATTTTGTCCTCTATAATACAGTTATGGAGGATTTTTTATGAGAAAAAAAGTATTTGTATGTATTGCGGTATTAGTCATACCAGTCATCATTTTATTAGTCAATCATTTTTTATTGAAGGAAGATATACACTTATCTTATGGTTATGATACCTCATCTTCATGGCATGAAATTGTAGAACATCAAAGTGAGTATCCATCATCATTAATTGATTTAGCTTTAAGAAATAAAGAAACCATTCCATTTGTCGCTAATTATCCCACCAAACACACACAAGATATGGTGATGAATATTCAAAATGATTTAAAAGATAATCAAATGCCATTGTTACTACAATGGGATGAACGTTGGGGATATCGTTATTATGGTGATCAGATGATGGCTATCAATGGTTGTGGGCCTACGTGTTTATCAATGGTTGTCAGTTATTTGACACAAAATGGAAGATACCATCCTTATTATATGGCACAATATAGTGAACAAAATGGTTATTACAGTCAAGATGGAACATCATGGTCTTTTATGATCAGGGGAGCACAGGCTTGTGGTGTTGATGCTAAACAGCTTTCTTTGGATGAAGATTTGATAAAAGAAGAATTGATGCAGGGACATCCTATCATTTGCAGCGTGTCTAAAGGAATCTTTACAATGACAGGGCATTTTATTGTTTTGTCTGAATATAAAAATGGGAAAATTCGTGTGTTAGATCCTAATAGTCAAAAAAAGAGTCATTATTATTCTTTTGATGAATTTTCTAATCAAATCAGAAATTTATGGGTTTACAGTAGGAATAGTTTTTGACTATTCTCTTTTTGTATTATAAAATAGACAAAAAATGGAGGTGCAAAAGTATGAAAATTTCAGAAATATTAAAAAAGAAAGCGACTATTTCTTTTGAAGTTTTTCCGCCTAAAAATAAAGAAGGAGATATTTCTTCTATTTATTATACAATTGAGGAGTTATCTCAATTAAATCCTGATTTTATCAGTGTGACTTATGGTGCAGGAGGATCAACGAAAGGAAAAACAGTAGAGATTGCTTCAACAATTAAAAATCAATATAACATTGAAGCAGTTGCTCATTTAACATGTATATCTTCAACAGAATCAGAAATTTTAGATATCTGTCAACAGTTAAAAGACAATCATATTGAAAATATATTATCTTTACGTGGTGATTATCCTCAGGATGGTTTACAACATGAATTATCTTTTCATTATGCAAAAGAATTAAATACTTTTATTTCACAACATTTTCCTGGTGACTTTTGTTTGTCTGGAGCCTGTTATCCTGAAGTGCATCAGGAAGCCAGTTGTCTGGAAGATGATTTAAAAGCTTTAAAAGAAAAGGTAGATGCTGGAGCACAGTATTTAATTACTCAAATCTTTTTTGACAATCATTATTATTATCGTTTAGTCAAGGAAGCAAGAAAAAGAGGTATCAATGTACCTATTTTAGCTGGAATTATGCCTGTGACACATTCTAAATCATTACTGAGAACGGCAAAACTTTGTGGCTGTTCGATTCCATATGAATTATCAACGATGATTGAATCTTATTATCATTATCCTGAAGCTATGAAAGAAATTGGAATCAACTATGCGACTCATCAGATTATTGATCTGATTACAAATGGCGTGGATGGAATTCATATTTATACAATGAATAAACCAGAAATCGCTAAAGCAATCTTCCAAAGTATTCCAACTGTTTTAAAAGAGTTGAATCATGAATAAAAAAATCATTAGACACTATCTCAATGCGCAAACAATCATGGATGAACAGACTGAAAAACTTATAGATGTATGTATTGAGGAAGTCAAGCAATATGCTCAATTCAAAGCTGTTTACCAGCAGTTTCATCTTTCTCATCAGCCACTTATGATCAAAGAGATTCATTTTCCATTAGAATCACAGGATTTAGAATTTTATTTCAAAGATTGCCAGGAATGCATTGTGATAGCCTGTACATTAGGGCTTTCTATTGATCGTCAGATGAAATATTATGAACATATGGATATGGCAAAAGCAGTTGTGTTTGATGCTGTGAGTAATGCTTATTTAGAAGAGTGCTGTGATCAATATGAACAGTCACTCCATTTACCTCATCATACTTTTCGTTTTGCGCCTGGTTATGGAGATATCCCATTGGATTGGAATCAGACTTTTGCTTCTATTTTGCAGATCAATAAAAGGCTAGGTGTCAGTTTAAATCCATCTGGTTTATTAATTCCCATGAAATCAATGATTGGACTTATTGGAATAGGCAAGGATGTACAAAAAACATGTTTATCATGTATCCGAAAAGATGATTGTGAGTTAAGGAAAGGGGGACAACGATGTTACGTGAAAGATTAAAAAAAGATTTATTGATTTTTGATGGAGCTATGGGGTCAATGCTCCAACAACATGGATTGAAAGTAGGAGAAATTCCCGAGGTTTATAATATAGAACATCCAGATATTATTGTAGATATTCATAAACAATATTTGAAAGCTGGAGCCAATTTTATCACAACGAATACTTTTGGATGTAATCCTATCAAGATGAAAGAGAGTGGATATTGTTATTGTGATTTATTAAAGGCAGCCATCCAAAATGCCAAACAGGCTAGAGATGAAGTCAATCCTGATGCATATATTGCCTTGGATATTGGGCCTATTGGACAGTTGTTAGAGCCTTCTGGAACATTAACATTTGATGAAGCCTATGAAATCATCGCTTCACAAATCCTCATCGCAAAAGATGATGTTGATGTTGTTTTATTAGAAACAATGACGGATTTATATGAAGTCAAAGCAGGTATTCTAGCTGTCAAAGAAAATAGTGATTTACCTGTATTTGTGACAATGACTTTTGAAAGTAATCAGCGTACGTTGACGGGAACAGATCCTTTGACTTTTGTGAATGTTGTAGAAGGATTAAAAGTCGATGCGTTAGGTGTCAATTGCTCATTAGGTCCTGTTGAACTTCAGCCGATAGTCCATACAATATTAAAATATGCTTCTGTTCCTGTCATTGTCCAACCCAATGCGGGATTGCCATGTCTGCATCATGGTGAGACTTGTTATCCAATGAGCAGTAAAGAATTTGTTGAGGCTATGCAATCTTACATCCAGCAAGGTGTCAATATTGTTGGAGGATGTTGTGGCACAACACCAGAGTTTATTGCTGGTTTAAAACAGCAATTACCAGCTCATAGCTATCCTCGTCAAAGAAAAGCTTATACGGCTGTTTCCAGTGCACATCAAACAGTTATTTTTGATGGTGATGTCATTGTTTGTGGCGAAAGATTGAATCCAACAGGAAAGAAAAAATTAAAAGCTGCTCTTCAAGAAGAACGCTATGAAGAATATGTCAATGAAGCTATTCAACAACAAATAGCAGGTGCTCAGGTTTTAGATGTCAATGTAGGATTACCTGGTATTGATGAAACAAAAGTCATGGTGAATATCATAAAGATGTTACAGGAAGTTGTGAATTTACCTTTGCAGATTGATTCATCATCACCAGAAGTCATTGAAAAAGCTTGTCGTTATTACAATGGAAAACCATTGATTAATTCAGTTAATGGAAAAGAAGAAGTCATGGAGGCTATTTTTCCAATTGTAGAAAAATATGGTGGTGTTGTTATAGGACTGACATTAAAAGATGGCATTCCTTTATATGCTCAAGAACGCTATGAATTAGCCAAAGCTATCATTGAAAAAGCAAAAACGTATCATATTGATAAAAAGGATATCATCATAGATTGTTTAACATTAACAGCATCGGCTCAGCAAAAAGAAGTTCAAGAAACCCTCAAAGCACTTACAATGGTTAAAAATCAGTTATCAGTTTATACAACATTAGGTGTATCCAATGTATCTTTTGGTTTACCGAATCGACCTTTATTGAACCGTACCTTTTTAACTTTAGCTTTACAGGCGGGATTAGATTTGCCTATTATCAATCCATTAGATCAACAATTAATGGATACCATTGATGCTTATCGTGTTTTGACTTATCAAGATCAGGATGCAGCACAGTATATTCAACATCAATCCAACCAAGTAGAACAGTCTGCTGTTAAAACATCATCAGCCTTATCTTTGTTTGATATTATTGTTCATGGATTCAAAGATGAAGTCAAAGCCAAAACTGAAGAATTATTACAGACACAAAATGCTATGGAGATTATTAATCAGACGATTATACCTGCTTTAAATCAGGTGGGAAAAGATTATGAAACAAATCGTATTTTTTTACCTCAGCTGATACAATCAGCTGAAACAACAAAATTAGCTTTTGAAGTTGTCAAAGCAACATTTTCCAAACAAGAGTCTTCAAAAGCAACCGTTTTAATGTGTACTGTAGAAGGAGATATCCACGATATAGGAAAAAATATTGTCAAAGTCATTTTAGAAAGTTATGGTTATGAAGTCATTGATTTAGGAAAAGATGTGAAAATGGAAAGGGTTGTAGAAGCCTATCAGCAATATCATCCTCAGGCTATTGGGTTAAGTGCTCTTATGACAACAACAGTTGTTAATATGCAAAAGACGATTCAGGCTTTAAAAGCAGTGAACTGTCAGTGTCCAATCTGGGTTGGTGGAGCTGTATTGACAAGTGAAATCGCTAGGGAAATTGGAGCTGATTATTATTGCGAAGATGCGATGGCATCAGTTCATTTATTACAGGATATTTTATAGGAGGCATTATATGGCATTAAAAGTGAAAATGAATACAATGGACTTGGATGATCTAGATACAGATATTCCATTGTTTGCGACAATTGAAGATGAGGAAAATGATCTTCAGGTTGATGAAAATACAACAATGAAAATTCAAATTAAAGTCAAAGAAGAACAGTAAATGGCTACTGTTCTTCTTTTTCTAATAATTCTAACCAACGTATACTCTTTGTTTCAATTTCATTTTCTAATGCATTGCGTTGATTGGAAAGTTCTTGAATATCATGAAAGTCTGTAACTTGATTTAATTGTTCATCTAACTGTTGAAGTTTTTGTTCAAGTGCAGGAATATCAGCTTCTAAGCTTTCTAATTCCTTTTTTTCAAGATAAGTCAGTCTGACTTTACGTTCTCTCATGGGTTTTTTAGTACTGGATTTGGGTTTATTTGAAGATGTTTGATTTGAAGTGATGATATAATCACTATAACCTCCATTATGAACTTGGATTTGTTGATGCGAAAATACAAATAGCGTGTCACAAAGACGATCTAGAAAATAGCGATCATGTGAAACTGTGATAATAATTCCCTGAAAGCTATCTAAATAGTCTTCTAAAATCTGTAAAGTTGTAATATCTAAATCATTTGTAGGTTCATCCAATAATAAAACATTAGGAGCACCCATCAAAACTTTTAAAAGATATAAACGTCTTTTTTCACCACCAGACAGTCTTCCAATAGGGGTATATTGAAGCTCTTTATCAAAAAGAAACTTTTCACACATCTGTTTCGCTGAAAATTCTCCTTGACGAGTTTTCAAATAGCGTGCTTCTTCTTGAATATAGTCAATGACTCTTTGATTGTCATCCATATCTTCGTGACCCTGTTTAAAATATCCTATACGAATGGTTTCACCGTATTCTACTTCACCACTTGTGGGTTGAATTTGTCCTGCAATAATATGAAGTAAAGTCGATTTACCAGAACCATTGATACCGACAATTCCTACACGTTCATTTCTTTGAAAGAGATAATCAAAAGGTTGAAATAAAAGATGATCAAAATGATGAGAAATACCATGTAGTTCAATTGTTTTTTGTCCTAATCTTGAAGCAGTATCAATCATTTCCAGATTTTGTGTGACAGGTAAGTCAGCTTGCTGACTTAAAGCTTCATATCTTTGTAAACGTCCTTTGTTTTTGGTTGTACGAGCCTGGACACCAGCACGGACCCATTCTAATTCTTTTTTAAGAAACTGTTTTCTTTTGTGTTGAGCACTTTGTAGACTTTCTTCACGCTTAGCTTTTTGTTCGAGATAAAGTGAATAATTGGCTTCATAAGTATATAACTGACCATGTTCCAATTCAAGCATACGATGTGTGATACGTTCTAAAAAATAACGATCATGTGTAATCATGACAAGAGCTCTATTGAATTTTGTGAGATATTTTTCAAGATATTCAATCATTTCATGATCTAAATGATTGGTTGGTTCGTCTAACAATAATAAATCACAAGGTTTGATCAATGCAATAGCCAAAGCGACACGTTTTTTTTGACCACCAGATAACTGATTGATTGGCTGTGAGTGATTGATAATTTGAAAACGATTTAAGATAGATTTGATTTCATATTCTGCCACATCATGACCCACATCTTCATAGACCTGTTCTAAAACGGTATTTTGAGGTTGGAAAGATGGGATTTGAGGTAAATAATTGATACGAATATCTTTCTTTTTGATAATTTCTCCCTTATAATCTTCTTGACCAGCTAATATTTTTAAAAGCGTAGATTTTCCAGTCCCATTTAAACCAATAAGACCAATTTTATCACGTTCATGAATGGAAAAGGAAATATCTTTTGCGATACATTTTAAATTGTTATATTTACTTAGATGTGATACACTCATTAACATATTGAATTTCTCCTTTATTGTTCTATTGTACCATGACTTTTTGTTTTGTAAATACATGTAAGGGAAGTGATAGATTGAAAAGATTATTACTCGTTTTCATTGTTTTTATGATTCTGTTAACGCCAGTGGGCGCACGAGCTGGTGGTGGCAGCAGTAGTGGCGGTGGTGGTGGAGGCAGCAGCCATACGTCGTCGCATCGTTCTAGACGTTCAAGTGGAAATGGATCACCCATAGCAGGTGTGATAGGGATAGGAGCCTGTATGGGAATGATTGTCTACTGGAAAAGAAAAAAAGCCAGACACATGCATCAAGAAATTAAAGATGATTTATCTTTCGCTTATCAGCAGGATGATTTCTGGAATGAAAAAGTCTTAAAGAAGAAAGTTAAAGAAAAATATTTGATTATACAAGAAGCCTGGTCTAAGCAGGATTTAGAAACATTGAAAAAGCATTTAAGTGAATCATTATATGAACAATGGAAACTCAAAATAGAGTGGCAACAATATCAACAACAATATAATCAATTAGATCATATTCAATTATTGAAAGTCATACTGGTTGATTTACATGATGCAATTGATAATCAGCAGGACTTCTTTTGGGTTTATATAGAAGGCAAGATGAATGATTTAATGATAGAAAAACAAGAAGTGATTGCATCGAATCATGAGTGCTTTGTAGAATATTGGAAATTTGTGCGCCATGGAAATGACTTTTTATTAGATGAAATTAAACAACAGGATGAGGTTGAATCATGATCAGGGGTCTTTTTCGATGTCTGTTATGGATATTGCAGAAAGTCGGGCATCTCATTGGTTATATCATCGGCTTTGTTTTTGGCTGGATTCCACGTTTAAAAAAGCATATGAGTGGTGAAGAATTTGAGGAATATGTCTATGAAATACTTAAACGTATTGGATATAAACATATACGATTAACGCAAAAGAGTGGTGATTATGGGGTTGATATTTTAGCAACCTATAAAGGCATTCACTATGCTTTTCAATGTAAATATTATAGTAAACCAGTTGGAGTGAGTGCCGTTCAACAGGCTTATAGTGGTTGTGAATATTATGACTATGATGAAGCTGTTGTTGTTACAAATCAGACTTTTACACGACAGGCCCATGCTCTGGCAATGCGTAATGGCGTCATTTTATGGGATGGTGAAAAACTCAATCAGATGCGTCGTTTAGCCAATCGACATGCATTATTTTATCGTTTTCATCACCAAAAAATGCCACATCCATATGAAGATGTTTTACGAGTTATTTTGGAAGCTGGATATGCTTCAACAGATTTGCTTTATCAGCATTTAAATATGAATATATCACGTATTGATTATATTTTGGATGATTTAGAGTTTTATGATATTGTTTCGAGTGAAGATGATTATGGAATCAGGGAAGTGTATATATCTTCTTTAGAAGAAGGATTAAAATTACTGGAAAGAAGTCATATTTAAAATAAACTATGTTATAATAAAGAAAATATGGAGGGATAAAATGTATAAAGAAGTTTCAAAACAGTTGATGTCTTTTATTCAACAAAGTCCAACAGCATTTCATGCAGTGGATACAATGAAAAAGATTTTAAATCAAAATGGTTATCAGGAATTATCAGAAAGCCAGAAATGGACAATACAATTAGGTGGAAAATATTATGTAACACGTAATCAGTCAAGTTTGATTGCTTTTCATGTTGGTCAACATTTAGAAAATTATAATTTTCATATTGTGGCTTCACATAGTGATTCACCAACTTTTAAGTTAAAAGAAAATGCTGAAGTGGAAATTAAAAACCATTATGTATCTTTAAATACAGAAGGATATGGTGGGATGATTTGTGCTTCATGGCTTGATAGACCTTTATCAATTGCAGGTCGTGTTATGGTTAAAGACAACAATACATATCAGACACGTTTACTTTGTTTTGATCAGGATCTTGTATTGATTCCAAATGTTGCCATTCATATGAATCGCAGTGTGAATGATGGTTATGCCTATAATAAACAAATTGATATGTTGCCATTGATTGGAGGACAGGCATATCAATCTGGTGATTTGAAAAAAATGATAGCCAAAGAATTGCAGGTGGATGTTGAAGATATTTATGGCAGTGATTTATATTTATATAATCGTATGCAACCTACAATCTGGGGAGCGCATGATGAATTTATTTCATCACCGAGATTGGATGATTTACAGTGTGCTTATACATCTTTACAAGGTTTCTTGAAAGGACATCATTCGCAAACAATTCAAGTCTTTGCCTGCTTCGATAATGAAGAAGTAGGTTCATCTACAAAACAAGGAGCAGCATCTACATTTTTATATGATACTTTATACCGTATTCATCATCATTTATTTCAAAATGATGAAGATTTCTATCGTGCAGTCGCTTCTAGTTTTATGTTGAGTGGGGATAATGCCCATGCGGTTCATCCTAATCACCCTGAAAAAACAGATCAGCAAAATGGTGTTTATATGAACCAGGGTATTGTGGTGAAATCACATGCTGGACAAAAGTATACAAGCGATGCTTTGAGTATAGCTGTATTGAAAGATTTATGTGAGAAAGCTGGCGTTCCACTTCAATTCTTTGCGAATAGATCGGATATGTTAGGTGGAAGCACACTAGGAAATATTGCCATGTCTCAGGTGTCAATGAATTGTGTAGATATTGGCTTAGCCCAGCTTGCCATGCATTCATCTTATGAAACAGCAGGAATCAAAGATTCATATGATATGATTAAAGTTATGGAGGAATTTTATAATAGCCATATTCAAGTCGTTAAGGATGGATATGTCATTGTAGACAAGGAGGGATAAAATGTTAAGTCGTTTATGGAAGTTTGTGATATATTCGATTTTTTCACTTTTTCTTGTAACATGTTTGTCTTCTATATTATCATTAGAAAAACAACAGAAAATCTTGCATATGCCTTTTGATAAAACTAACGAAAATAAAAAAAGTTCATAACGAACTTTTAAAAATTTTGATTAATTGCAATGATAGAAATTTGATGAAGATATACGTATATTGTATCGTTTTAAGAATCCTACTTTTTGTAGGATTTTTTATTTGATGTCTATTTTTTGAATGATGATGAGCGAGATTGGAATGAAGATACAAATATAAATAATAATACAACAAATATCAATGATATCAAAAGAAATAGTTGTGTGTGAGAATAGGTGAAATATGATTTGGTCGGCTAGGAAAAAATAAATATATGAAAGAAAAAGAAAGACTATCAGTTGAAAAAATCTTTTAAGAAAATGTTTCATAAAAATCCCTCCTTATAAGTTTATCATAACAGAAGGGAACGAAAAAAGATATGAATTTCTCCATATCTTTAATAATAACATACAACAGGTATGTTGACGCTTAATTGACTATACAATGATGCAGCTACATCAAGTGGAAGATTGATACAACCATGTGAACCATATGTTTTATAACGATCTCCACCAAAGGCAGATTGCCATGTTGCATCATGTAAACCAATACCACCATTAAATGCCATCCAATAAGCAACAGGTGTTTCATATTCTGGTTTACCATCTTCTTGAATTTCACCGATTAATGTACGATTACGTTGCATAAAATAAATGTAATAAGTACCACCAGGTGTTCTCTTGTCTGGATCACTTGGTAATCCAGAAACAATGTCTGATTGTAAAACAACATTCCCATTTTTTACAAACCACATGTGTTGACCTGTTAAATCAATTTCTACAAAAGTATGGCCTATTCCTCCATTGCTGTAAGATGCCTGTACACCTGTCACAACTGGAGTTCTTGTTTCTTTTTTATGTGCTTTAATATCAGCAAGTAATCCAGTCACTTCTTTACTTTGATTTAATTTATAACCATAATTACCACCAGAAACTGTTCTTGTGCCATTAGCACCAGTAAATGTTTTAGCTTTTCCGATAATATTGATTTGAGGTGCTAAAGTTTCTTTGACAAATTTTGTAGCTTGTGTCTGAAACTCTTCTTCATCGTAATAATAATTTCCTTTTTCATCAATAGATAACCATTGAATCAAATCATTTCCATCTAAAACAACTTGACCAGATGTTGTTTGATAAGTAATTTTAGCATCACAATATTCCTTAGCTAGTTTTTGTAAATTTGTAATTGTTTCATCTTGTGATGTCAATTGTGGTTCTTTATAAATATGTTGCTCTTTTAAGTTGATAGAATCCTGACGTGTTTGAAAAGCTTTTTCTACAGCATTAATCAATTGATCGTTTTGAATTGTTGTCCCAAAAACTTCTGGTGTAATCACAAACTCGTCATCTTTATATTCTACCTTGGCATCGACTGGAGCAATTTGTTTATCTTTGACATGCTGTAAAGAATTAACAGCTTCTTCTAATTGCTTTTGATCTGTGATCAATAAATCATTTAATTGAATCTCTGTAGATTGAAAGAAATGTGTAAACCATAGAAAATAATTTTGTTGATCTAATGTCTTTTGAATACTGTTGTTTTGATTAAAAGAAATTCCACTATCAGTTTGTTTTAAAGTTTCTTTTTCTCCATCAACAAATGTCAATGATAAAGTTTGATTTGTTAAAGCTTTTTCAAGTGTTGAACTTGCATCCTCATACGTGAAACCTGAAACATCAATATCGTTAATTGTCGTATGACTCATAAAACGATTATGATAATAGAAACATCCAAAAAGATAAACAACAATAATCAAAGCACCTAAGATAAGTGCTGCTTTTAATACATGATCTTTTTTTATGCGAATCTTTTTTCTTGGCTCTCTTTCTTGTGTTTTCGTTTCCTCCATATATATACCCCTTATATTTATAGCTTCATTTAGAAGTATAGGTACTTTTCAGATAAAAGTCAAGTTATCCGACATTTTATGTAATTGAAATCAGTATTTTTTATGAATGATGTTGATTGATTTTTCATCTAAGAAAAGATATGAGAAAAAATCGTCATCATTATGATGACACAAATGAAAATATTTGACATTATTGACATTTGTTTGAAAATGAGTTTTTTTACATATGCAATCGTATCAAGGATGGTTATAAATCATAGGGATTGTTTCGATTTCGACAATATATTTATAGAAAATAAAATGATAACATAGAATAGAAAATGATATGAAAGAAGCCAATTTGAATATTTGAAAGTCTATGATCAATGAAATATACAAAAAAGAAACATGGAAATGTTGCATATGATTTGAAAAATTTGTATTTTTGGGTATACTGAAAGTGGAAGGTGATAAATATGGTTAATATGCAAAAAGTTGCAGTGATTGGATGTGGGTTTGTAGGAGCTACATCTGCATTTAGTTTGATTCAGACAGGTTTATTTTCAGAAATGGTATTAATAGATGCAAATGCCAAAAAAGCTGAAGGAGAAGCGATGGATTTAAGTCATGGGAGTGCTTATTTAACACCTATGAATATCTATGCCGGAACTTATGATGATATTGTAGATGCAGGAATTATTGTCATTACAGCAGGTGCGAATCAAAAACCTGATGAAACAAGATTAGACTTAGTTAAGAAAAATGTTCAAATTTTTAAGAGCATTATTCCAGAAATTAAAAAAAGAAATTGTGAAGGTATTTTATTGATTGTTTCTAATCCTGTTGATATTTTGACAGAAGTTGCTTTGAAATTATCAGGATTCCCATCAAATCGAGTTATTGGCTCAGGAACTGTTCTTGATACAGCAAGATTAAAATATGTTTTAGGTAAACATTTACAGGTTGATCCTCGTGATATTCATGCTTATATTATTGGAGAACATGGTGACAGTGAATTGGTTGTATGGTCTGGTGCGCAGGTTGCTGGTATTCATATTAATCATTTCTGTGAATTACGTGGTCACTTTAATCATGAAGAAGCCATGGAAAGATTGGCTCAGGAAGTTCGTGATAGTGCTTATGAAATCATTGAAAGAAAAGGAGCAACTTATTATGGTGTAGCAGTTGCGGTAAAACGTATTGCGACAGCGATTGTAAAAGATGAACATGCAGTATTACCTGTTTCTAGCTTGATGCAGGGAGAATTTGGTTTGAATGATTTATGTTTAAGTATTCCAACTGTTATTGGACAAAATGGTGTTGAAAAAGTTGTTGATATTTATTTGAATAATGATGAAAATGATAAATTACAATCAAGTGCCAGAGCTTTAAAAGAAGTATTGGATGATTTGGATTTATAAGAAGAAAGCATTTATAGAGTGAAGTCTATAAATGCTTTTTTGATATTTTCATAGCAGCGATTTCATTAGCTTTTTGTAAAGCGTGAAACCAGGAATAGCCTAGCATACGATAAGCCATGATACTACCTATATGGCTATCACCAGCCCCGTTGGTATTATAAACGCTCACTGGAATGGCAGGAATATGAAAGTTTTCCTGTTGATTATAGAAATAACATCCATCTTTTCCAAGGGTAACGATTACAGGTTGATGTGTTTGCTGATATAAATATTGGCAGGCTTGTTCAAGCGTAGTTTGTTGTGTATATGTCAGGATTTCCTGCTTGTTTAAATGAATGATAGGATGGAGTGAAAGGATGTTTTGGAAAGATTGTTTGGGTATGTCCATCAAACGTGGACCAGGTGCAAAATAGATGCTTAGATGATCATGATTTTTTAAAAAATGATAAATCACTTCATGAGTATCTTCTTCGATTTCTAATCCACAAAGGTAGACACATTGATATTGTTTCATATCCAATTGTTGAAACCATTCTTTTTGATAAAAATATTCAGCACCATGCTCACAAAGAAAAGTTCTTTCGCCCTGTTGATCTATAATACAATAACAACATCCATTCTTTTGATTGGTTTCAATAAGTATAGGAATCTGATTTTTTTGAAAATGGGTTTTCACAAATTCTCCATAGATACCTTTACCAATAGGTGAAAAGAGGGTATAAGGAAGTTTGGTCTGTCTGAAAATAGAGGCCACATTCCAGGCACAACCACCCATGGCCATGTTTTGACTGATTATATTTTCATCACCACATAGTTGAGGGAGCTGTTTAACATAAATATGAACATCACAAACACTTGAACCAATAATTAATGCTGATTTCATGATAAGTATCCTTTCTTTTTGATTTTTTATGAGGACATTATATCAGATAAGTCTATGTTTAGAAATGTTTTAGTGCTATAATGAAACAATGATGGGAGGGGTTATATGGATGATACAAATATGATGAGTGAGGGGTCTATTGCTAAAAAGATTATTTATTTTGCGATTCCTTTGTTTTTAGGTAATTTATTTCAACAATTATATAATACTGCTGATTCTTTGATTGTTGGAAATTTTTTAGGATCAAGTGCTCTTGCTGCTGTAGCGTCTTCAGGTAACTTGATTTTTTTACTGGTTGGTTTCTTTAATGGCATTTCTGTGGGAGCTGGCGTTGTGATTGCACGTTTCTTTGGGGCTCATGATCATAGACGTGTGCATTTATCTATTCATACAACTGTTGCTTTAGGGATTGTATGTGGTATTGTTTTAACGATTTTAGGTGTTGTATTTGCACCTAAGATTTTAATTTTGATGGGAACACCCCAGGATGTTTTACCTAATTCTATTATTTACTTTAGAGTCTATTTTATGGGGTCATTGGCTTTTGTGCTTTACAATGCTTTTACAGGAATCTTACAGGCTTTAGGTGATAGTAAACATCCGTTATATTACTTGATTATATCTTCAGTTATTAATGTTGTTTTAGATGTTGTTTTTATTACTGTCTTTGATATGGGAGTAGGAGGGGCCGCTTTAGCTACGATTATTTCACAAATTGTCAGTGCTGTTTTATGCTTTATGCATTTAATTAAATTACCTACATATCCATTAAAAGTCCAACAAATTCGATTTGATTTACCAATGCTGAAACTGGTTATTCAAAATGGATTGCCTGCAGGAATTCAAAATTCAATTATAGCTTTAGCCAATGTTGTTGTTCAAAGCTATATCAATAGTTTTGGACAGATGGCTGTGGCAGGATGTGGGGCTTATTCAAAAATTGAAGGCTTTGGATTTTTACCTATTACATGTTTTGCCTTAGCAATGACAACTTTTGTTTCACAGAATATTGGAGCAAAGAAATATGATCGTGTCAAAAAAGGAACGCGTTTTGGTATTATCTGTTCATTGGTCTTGGCGCAAATTATAGGGATGATCATTTTTATAGGAGCCCCATTTTTGATTGGCTTATTTGATTCAACTCAAGATGTTATAAGCTATGGAACAATGCAAGCTAGAACCGTGACTTTATTTTATTTCTTATTAGCTTTTTCACACTGTATTGCAGGTATTTTAAGAGGAGCAGGAAAATCAATGATTCCCATGATTGTGATGATGATTTTTTGGTGTGTCGTTCGTGTTTTATACATCAGTATTGCTTTGCATCTGGTTCATGATATTCATCTTGTTTTTTGGGCATATCCGATCACTTGGGCATGCAGTTCTATTGTTTTTTTATGGTTTTATCTGTTTTCTTCGTGGTTACCACGATTGGAAAAAGACAGTTTATGAAAATTTGTTAAAATATGGAAAAATAGTGATAAGTGGCGAAAATAAGCCACTTTTTTTGTGCAAAAAATCAAAAAATAAAGCATGTTTTTTCTATACATAAGGGTATAAATAGTATATAATAGTGGTATGAAGTGTTAAAATATGTATAGAAATGTATAAAAGTGGGTGATTTTGAAGTGTTCATTGGGGAATATAGACATAATATTGATACAAAAGGACGATTAAGCATTCCTGCCAAAATGCGTCTTGAATGTGGTGAAAAAGTCTATGTGACTCGTGGGAATGAAGGCTGCCTGGCTATTTATACAGTTGAAGGCTGGGAAAACTATTATCAATCACTCATGACACTTCCTAAAAGAAAAGCCGAAGTGAGAACTTTTATACGTTTGGTGACTTCGAGAGCGACAGATTGTGAATTTGATAAATTAGGTCGTATCAATATTCCACTTGTTTTAAGAAAGGAAGGAAATCTGGAAAAAGAATGTGTCATAGTCGGTGCAGGTGATCATATTGAATTATGGAATAGTGAAACATGGGATCATTTCTATGATGACAATATGGATCATTTCGATGAGATTTCAGAAAATATAGATGATTTAGATTAGGAGGATGTTATGTTTCATCATGTCAGTGTTTTATTAAAGGAAACAATTGATGGTTTAAATATAAAAGAAGATGGCATTTATGTAGATTGTACACTGGGTGGTGGTGGACATAGTCAGGAAATTTTAAAACGTTTAACAACGGGTCATCTCTATTGTTTTGATCAAGATCAACATGCGATAGAAGCAGCCAGACAGCGTCTATCTCAAATCTCTGATCATTTTACAATTATTTATTCTAATTTTAAAAATTTGAAAGCTGAGCTTGCAAAACATGGCGTAGAACATGTGGATGGAATTGTGTTTGATTTAGGTGTTTCTTCACCTCAGTTTGATGATGGTGAACGTGGTTTTAGTTACAATTACGATGCCAAACTGGATATGCGTATGGATCAGAATCAAAAATTAACTGCATACGATATCGTCAATTCTTATAGTTATCAGGATATTGTCACAATTCTGTATAAATTTTCTGAAGAAAAATTTGCCAAACAAATTGCCAGAGCGATTGAACGTCATCGTGAAATCAAGCCTATTGAAACAACATTTGAACTGGTGGATATTATTAAAGAAGCGATTCCAGCTCCGGCCAGAAGAAAAGGTGGACATCCAGCGAAGCGTACATTTCAGGCTTTACGTATTGCGGTTAATGATGAATTGAATGTTTTTGATATCGCTTTAAATGATGCTTTAAAAATATTGAATGTTCATGGCCGTGTTGCAGTCATTACATTTCATTCTTTGGAAGATAAGATATGTAAATATACTTTTCAGGAAGTGACAAAACAACCAGAACTTCCTAGGGGAATGCCAATTGTTCCTGAATATTTGAAACCAAGGTTTCAAAAAATCACAAAAAAACCAATTGTGGCGAGTGATGAAGAATTATTAGAGAATCATCGCTCTCATTCAGCAAAATTAAGAATTATAGAAAGGATATATGAGGATGAAGAATAAGAGAAAAGAAACAAGATTTTTAAGATTTTCAAAACGTTTATTAGTGATGAGTTTTATTGTTTTTGTTGTAGGGATTGTTGCATTAAATTCTTATGAATCAACAATTAATGTAGCATGTAATCAGTTGGAAAAGGATATTAAGACAATTGAATCAGATATTGATGGATTAGATATGAAAAAATTAGAGTTAGCTTCTTTTTCTCGTATTGAATCTGTTGCTGAAGCGAAGGGATATACATATAAACAAAATACTGCCACAGCTGCTGTTGTAGGAGTTCCTGAAGAATAATGGCTTTGAAGAAAAATAATAATCAAAGTGCTAAAATTATATATTGTATTATTATTGCAGTCATTGTTTGTATGGTACTTAATGTCATTTACTTGGGAGCTACTGGGAAACATTTGATCAGTGGAAATGATATTGAAGGTTATGCTAAAGATCGTGGTGAAAGTAAAACAGAGATTTTGCCTGCTAAACGTGGGACAATCTATTCAAGTGATAATGAAGTTATTGCCAGTGACATGAAAACATATAAGCTTTATGCGATTTTATCTAAGACACATTTAACGCTTGATAAAAAACCGGATTATGTTGTTGATAAAGAAAAAACCGCCAAAGAATTATCACCTATTATTGGAATGGATGAAGAAGATATTTTAAACCGATTGAGTAAAGATACTTATCAGGTAGAGTTTGGAAGTTATGGAAACAATCTGTCATCTCTTGTAAAAGATCAGATTGATGCCCTTCATTTACCTGGTTTGGAATTTGAAGAAATCACAACACGAAATTATCGTTATGGTGATTTTGCATCCTATGAAGTTGGATATGCACAAGCAGTTACAGAAGAAATGAAAGGAAAGACAGTTCAGAATATAGTTGGACAAATGGGGATTGAGAAGGCATTTGATGAAGAATTGTCTGGAGAAGATGGAGAAAGAACTTATTTAGCTGATAATAATAATAATGTCTTGCCAAATGGAATTTTGAGTGAGACTGCACCTGTTGCGGGAAATGATGTTTATTTAACGATTGATAGTGATGTGCAGACGGAATTAGATATGCAGATGGAAAAAATGGTGAAAGAATTAAAGCCAGAAAAAGCAACCTGTGGTATTATGGATGCAAAAACTGGAAAGTTATTGGCTATTTCTAACTATCCATCATTTGATCCAAATGAACGTGATATTGATAATTATGTTGATTTATTTTTTAATGAACCTGTTGAACCTGGTTCAGTCTTTAAATCATTTGTTTATGGAAATGCGATTAATGATCATAAACTAGATGTGAATGATACTTATCAATCAGGAAAGTATTACTATAAAGTCAATGGAAAAACAGTTGCGATACTCAGAGACCATAATGATGGTAAAGGTTGGGGAACAATCAGTTATAAACAAGGATTTTATTATTCAAGTAATACGGGAATCTGTCACATTTTAAGTGAAAAAACAGATAAAGAATCTTTGCTTCAGGATTATGAAGATTTAGGTTTCTTTAAAGAAAGTAACATAGATGGTTTAGAATCTGCCGCAGGTTTTGCTGGATATAAACGTGAAGGAGAAAGAACGTTAGAGTATTTGACAACCGGATATGGACAAGGATCAACATTTACAGGTTTGCAGTTAATACGTGCCTATAGTGCGTTTGCAAATGATGGAAAAATGGTAGAACCTTACATTGTGGAAAAAGTTGTCAACAGTGATACAAAAGAAGCTCTATATCAGGCAAAAACACAGTACTCTAAACAAATATATTCTACTGATACTGTCAAACAGGTCAGAGATTTATTAAAAGGTGTTATTAATATAGAAGGAAGTACAGGATATAATTATCGTATGGATGATGTGAATTTGATTGGGAAAACTGGAACAGGACAGGTAGCATCCAAATCAGGTGGTTATCGTAGTGGTTTCTATACAAACAGTTTTGTCGGTATGGCTCCATATGATGATCCACAGGTCATTATAGTGATGTGGTATCAGGGAAGTTCTGCAAGTACTGTAGAATCTGCCAAAGTTGTTCAGGCTGGTATTCGTGCGGCTTTAAATAAATTAAATGAACAACCATCACAAGTTGTAGAAACATCTACATTTGTTTTAGATAATTATACAAATCAAAGTGTTGATTATGCAAAAGACGTTTTATCTAATCATCAATTATCTTCACTTGTTGTAGGAGATGGAAATGTCATTGTTGATCAATATCCAAAAGCACAGACTGAAGTGTCTTCCAAATCAAGGGTATTCTTACAAACCAATGGAACCAATATCACCATGCCATCTATGACAGGATGGTCGCGTAAAGAGGCGGAAGCTTTTGGTGCCATGGCTAATGTAGAAATAGAATTCAAAGGTGTAGGTTCGATTTATGAACAAAGTGTATCGAAAGGTACGAAGCTAAAAGCTAATCAAAAAATTACAGTGACGGCAAAATAGGGGCTGAATTCAGTCCCTATTTTCATATTTTCAATATCATAAACATACAATATGTTGGTGATGTGACATGGTTTTTTCTAAAATGATACAGAAAATCAAATGGGTCAATATGGTCATGACCATTATTATTGTTTGTATTGTGATTCGTCTTGGCTATAGTCAGTTTATTGCTTATCAGGAATTGAGTTTAAAAGCAACAGAATCATGGCAACGTAGTTTTCCATTGGAAGCATCACGTGGAAAAATATATGACAGTCAGCATGTGACTTTGGTTGATAATCTCACAACATCTTCGTTGATTGTTGTTCCAAGTCAAATCAAAGATCCTATCCATACTGCCTATCAACTCGCTCAAATTCTAGAATGTGATGAAAAGACATTATTGGATAAAATACAAAAGAAAGTTTCAGTAGAAAGAATTCAACCAGAAGGACGACAACTAGATGAAAATAAAGCGTATAGCATTGATCGTTTAAAATTACCCGGGGTCTATCTTGTTCAAGATACTTTGCGATATTACCCATTTCAAAATTATTTAGCTCAAACGTTAGGATTTGTTGGTATTGATAATCAAGGATTAGTTGGTCTAGAGCTCCAATATGATGATTATCTTTCTGGGGTCAATGGAAGCATTCATTATTATATGAATGCTAAAGGACAAAATTTAAATATTTATCCAGCTGATTATGTTTATCCAACTTCTGGTATGGATATTGAATTAACGATTGATACACGTGTTCAGGATGTCGTAGAAAGAGAATTAAACAATGCTTATGCGACTTATGATCCAGATTCTATTTTGTGTTTAGCAATGGATCCTCGTAATGGTAAAATTCTAGCAATCTGCAGTAAGCCTGATTTTGATCCGAATGATTATCAAAATGCTGATAGTGAAATTTATAATCGTAATTTACCAATTTGGAAATCCTATGAGCCAGGATCAACATTCAAAATTATTACTTTTAGTAGTGCTTTAAATGAGAATCTTTTTGATATGGACAAAGATACTTATTATGATAAAGGTTATGAAATTGTAGGCGGTGTTCGTATTAAATCGTGGAAAAAAGGAGGACATGGTTTACAGACATTTAGAGAAGTTTTACAAAATTCTTCCAATCCTGGATTTGTTGAAATTGGGCGTAGACTTGGTAAAGAACGTCTTTATCAGTATATTCAAGATTTTGGATTAACACAAAAAACAGGTGTTGATATGATGGGGGAATCTAGTGGAATTATGTTTGATTATGATAAGTTTAATGAAGTTGAACAGGCAACTGTGGCTTTTGGGCAAGGTATTTCTGTAACACCAATCCAGCTTGTCAGAGCTGTTTGTGCCTGTGTAAATGGTGGTAAACTCTATCAGCCTTATATTGTCAATAAAATCTATAATTCCAAAACACATGAAGTTGTCAGTGAAAAACAACCCAAAATGTTAAAACAGGTCATTCGTGAAGATACGTCAGCTAAAGTCAGAGATGCTTTGGAAGGTGTTGTGACGGATGGCGGAGGAAAGAATGCTTATATAGATGGGTATCGTATTGGGGGAAAAACAGGAACCGCTCAACGTGCTATCAATGGAACATATGCAGGTAATGGCTATATTCTTTCTTTTTTAGGTGTTGCGCCCATTGATGATCCCCAGATTGTGCTTTATTTAGCCATGGATAATCCTAAAAAATGTGTTCAGTATGGTGGAACAACAGCAGCTCCTATTGCCAGAAAAATTTTCATGGATGTTTTACCAGCACTGGGAGTTCAAAAAGTGACACAACAACGAGAAAAAGCTTATGTCTGGACGGATACGAGAACTTTTGATGTACAAAATTATATGGGTAAGAAAAAATCAGAAGTGAAAAATGATCAATATGGTTTTGAATTTTTAGGTGAAGGTGACTATGTCATTGATCAATTGCCTCGTGTTGGAGAACAGATAGAAGAAGGTCAGAAAGTGAAAATTATGCTGGGTAATCAACAAGAGATCCGTTAATCAGTGAAAATGCATGTGATTATAGCTTACACTCTGGTCATAATATGATATAATAAAAAATTGATTGGAGGAATCATGATGCTTATACAGGAAAAAGAAATCAGACGTATTGTGCAAAATGAAAAGGAATATCGTTATGGTCGTTTTATGGATATGAAAGAATATTTAGAAAGAATGACGATCTCCTATGATGAAAATAATCACTGTTATAGAATCAATGCAAGAATTTCAATGTCAAATGATAAATTGATTGTATCTATGAAAATCTCCCAGGATGGAGAGATTATTCAATCTCATTGTAGTTGTCCTTTAAAAGGACAATGTCGTCATATTGCAGGAATTTTGTTCTTTTTAAAAAAATTAGAAGTGACATCTTTCCCTTATTTTTATGAAAAAGATGATCATTGGAATAAGCAACAGCAACTCTTAAAAATAGAAAAACAAAGACAAGAACGCGTCCTGCATAAAAAACAGCAGGAATCATTAGATTTGATTCATTTATATAAAGATCAGTTATTAAGAGAATCTTTTGTTCCATTTATTTCACAACAATATCAGCTTAAAGTCTTTGTCCAACAAAAAAAGAATCAATTATGGGTTGCTTTTAAAGTTTTAACATCGACTCAAAGCTATATGATTAAAAATATTGATTCCTTTTTAAAAGCCATTGAACATCATGAGCATTTACAATACAGCAAGAATTTTGAATTCATTCATAGTAGGGAAGCTTTTGATGAAGACTCTAGAGAAATCATTGATTTTATGAAAAAAAGCTTTTTAAAAAATCAATTTATTCAACAGGGTGTTATCAAAGTATTAATGATACAGGATGATATAGATGAATTTTATAATATCATGAGTGCTTTGCCTTCTTCTTATTGTGATATTGCTTTTGATAAGAAGAATTATACGATTCCTTTAGATATTTCCTTAAAAGAAGACAGCTATGTTTTAGATTTAGCTGATTATAATGAATTTGAAGATGTGATGATATCCTCACAATATTTATACAGTTTTCGTAATGATACTTTATATCGCTATATGTTCCATGCGCCTATTCAAGCTATCACATTTATCAAAAAATGGATGGAAACCAAAGGTGGTTTCTATATTCCTCAAAATGCTTTAATGGATTTTTATAAATATGTTTTATATGATTTAAGTGATGATATTGATTTAAAGACACATCTTTTTGATACCTATCATCAAGAAGATATGATTAATCTTTATGCTGATATGACGCGTGATGATCAGATTTGTGTTCAATTAGAATATATTTATGATGATCATATCTGTTATGGTTTTGATGAAGATAATACGCATAAATCAAAGAAAGCAGATTTAATAGAAGATTATTTGCGTCCTTATATTGAAGATATTGATGATCATATGATTTATCTTCAATATGATCATGATTTTACTTATCAGTTTTTAAAAGAAAGCTTGCCATATCTTTCGCATTATTGCCAGATTTTTGTCAGTGATGCCTTAAATAGTTTTTCTCAGGTTACACCAGTAGATATACAGGTGGGTGTTCATCTGCGTCAAGGTTTATTGTCTATTGATATTCATAGTATTCATGTCCAAAAAGAAGAACTTATAGATTTATTAAAAGCTTATAAGAAAAAAAGAAAATTCTATAAGTTAAAAAATGGTCAGATTCTTTCGTTAGAAAATCAGGAACTTCAGGATTTAGATCATCTGACACATTCTTTATCACTGAATATGAAAGATATTGCGGGTGGGGAGATTCAAATTCCAACTTATCGTCTGTTTGAAATTGATCAGATGATGAATCAGGAATCTTCTTTACATTATCAAAGAAGTGCTGAATTAAAGAAATGGACGGAAGACTTTAAACAAAGAGAATATGATTTTGATATTCCTCAACATTATCAAAGTATTTTAAGAGATTATCAAAAGCTTGGTTATCAGTGGTTAAGACTGATGGAACATTATGGTTTTGGTGGTATTCTGGCTGACGATATGGGGCTTGGAAAAACATTACAGATGATTACTTATTTTGATAGTTTAAAAGGACAAGGAACACATATGGTTATTGCGCCTGCAAGTCTGATTTTTAACTGGCAGGATGAATTTCAAAAATTCTCTCAAGATCTAAAGGTTTTATGTGTTTATGGTCATAAAGAAGCCAGAGAAAAGCTTTTGGAACATAAAGAAGATTATGATGTTGTGATCACATCTTATGATTATTTGAGAAGAGATATTGAACTGTATGAAACATATCAGTTCCATACAGTTGTGATTGATGAAGCTCAAAATATCAAGAATCCTAAAACACGAAATGCCATTTGTGTAAAGCGTTTAAAAGCTAAACAGCGTTTTGCTTTAACCGGAACACCAATTGAGAATTCATTAGCTGAATTATGGTCAATCTTTGACTTTTTAATGCCTTATTATCTCTATCATTATCATTACTTTTTAGAACAGTTTGAACGCCCTATTGTAAAAGAACATGATGAACAAAAACAGGAACGTCTCAAACAGATGATTACACCATTTGTTTTAAGAAGAAATAAAAAAGATGTCTTAACAGAATTACCAGAAAAAATTGAACAGACCATCTATATGCGTTTTAATGAAGAAGAAGAGAAACTTTATCTGGCTAATCTTGTCCAAGTTAATAAATCTTTACAGGAAAAACTTCAAGTTCAAAGGTTAGGACGTATTGATATTCTAGCAATGTTGACACGTTTAAGACAATTGTGCCAAGATTCACGTTTATTATATCAGGATATACAAGAGCCTTCTTCAAAGTTAAAAGGATGTATGGAACTGATTCATTCTTTAAAAGATAATCATAAGAAAATATTATTATTCTCTTCATTTACTTCATTATTACATTTGATTGAAGAACAATGTCAAAAAGAACATATATCTTATTATCTTTTAGATGGTTCGACTTCAAAAGAAAAACGTAAACAAATGGTTGATGCTTTCCAAAATGATCAAACAACACTATTCCTTATTTCTTTAAAAGCAGGGGGATCAGGCTTGAATTTAACAAGTGCTCAAGCTGTCATTCATTATGACCCATGGTGGAATATGTCAGCAAAAAATCAGGCGACAGATCGTGCACATCGTATTGGTCAGTTAGAAAATGTTCAGGTATTCTCATTGATTATGAAAAATACAATTGAAGAAAAGATAATGGAATTACAAAAACAAAAGAAAAACTTAGCAGATACTTTTGTTGAAGGAAATGAAGGAACGATTAGTACCATGAGTTTAGATGATATGAAATCGTTATTTGAGATCTCGTCATGAGATCTTTTTTTGTGCAAAAAATGCCTGTTTTTGGGTAAAAAACATGTAGAAATATGTCGAATTTTGTAGAAAAATATACAATATTTAGGCAAATGTGCATTTTATTTATTACAGACATAGGTGTTCTATAAACTTCTCTTGTGTTTTGATATAAAAATGCATTTTATATATCTATATGGGGAGGGATGAAAACATGAAGATCATCTATGATGAAAATGAACAAATGAATCATCATGAATTAAAACTTGTTTATCATCCCAAAAACAAAAAATTAGCACAGCTTTTATTAAAACAATTTACTGAAAATTTAGGTGAAGTTGAACTCTATGATGAATACCATAATAAATATTATGTCCCCCTTTTAGCTATATACTATTTTGAAATGGTAGACCAAAAGTTTTATGCCTATACTGAAAAAGATGTCTATCGTATTTATTGTGTGAAAATGGAACGCTTAAAACAGCGGGTACAGGATTATGGCTTTTATCAGATTAATGTGCGGACACTTGTGAATATCAGACATGTGAAAAATTATAAAATTCAAAGAGGGAGTCGGCGTAGAATTATGCTTGATAACGATGATATTTTAATTTCCAGTCGGCATTATAAGCCGGAGTTTGATCGTTTAGAACATGATCTTAAACATGGCGAAATTGAAATATAAAAAGAACGAAAGAAAAATCTTTCGTTCATGATGCATCACATATAAATAAGGATGTAAGAAGCCAGGTTCATTTAGGCTAAGTCACAATCTTATTTATATCTTCTATATATTGATGCGGTTGCTGATGAGAAAAATCCCTTTCTTTTTTATTTTATAAGTTCATTTTCATACATCAATATACAGGTGTTCTTTAAAGACAAATTTATTATAACGAATAAACAAATAAAAAACGAATTGAAAAGCATAAAAACCATGAAAAGAATAATAAATTTACAGATTCGTCAAAAAAAGAATGTAAAAAAAAATTACAGTTTTATCAAACTGTAAGATTTCCTGTTATTATTTATCTAAATCTTTAATTCCATAAAATTCATTTTTCTTTTCCACATTTTCACAAATATAATCTAATGACGCTTTATAAAAACGTGAGAAACGAATAAGTTTAGGAACAGAAGGTGTTCTTTGATCAGATTCATATTGAGAAACAATAGGTTTAGACATTTTTAATGCTTCCGCTACTTGCTTTTGTGATAATCCCGCTTCTTTTCTTAATGCTTTTAATCTTTGACCAATACTCATGTTTTCACCACCCTAAAGCTATTATACACTATGAAGATTTGCTTTAGGTAAATTCATCATAATTTCAACTCTTTTGTCATTCGACAATTCTCGACAAATTTCTACAAATTGGCATAAAAATGACCAAAAATGGGAGAAAAGTGGACTGATTTCTCATTGCAAATTGACTACAATAAAATTATCAAGATAATTAAAGAAGGGGAGAGGGAACAATGAACATTGCTGTATGTGATGACCAGCTGGATTATTTAAACTTGATTAAGAAAAAGCTTATTGAATGTTTTCATGAACCAGAAATGGAATTAAATGTTTATACTTTTTCTACAATTCAAGAGATGCTGTATAGTACAAAATTTCGTTGTTATGAATTTGCATTCATTGAAATGAAAGTTGAAAATGATCGTGGTATTGAAGCAGCTTATCGATTAAGAGAACTGAATCGTGCCTGTCAGGTTGTCTTTATTAGTGATCAATATTATCACATTCATGAAGCATTTGCGGTAAAGGCAAGGGAATATTTACTAAAACCTATTAATACAAAGCAATTTCAAAGTGTTTTTGATTATTTAATGGATTGGTATTTGCATCAAAATGTCAAATTTGTCATACCCATTAGAGAATTAGGACGTAAACGTATTTTTGATGTTGATGAAATCAAGTATTTTGAAACTTATTATAATGATTTAGAAATTGTAACTGTGGATGATCAGCATTTCATGACACATGTTAAAAATCGTTATAAGTTACGTCCAGTATTAAAGTCACGATGGTTTATGCAAGTGAATCAAAGTGTTTTAGTGAATATGAAATGTATTGATTTTTTAACAGATCGTAATGTTATTTTAAAATCAAGGGAAGTCTTTCCGACAAGTCGTAAAACATTGATACAAAATCATCTTTTATTTGAAAAATTTTTAAAGGAAAAAGAAGAAAAGGAAAAATTAAGGAATGGGGAGAAATAAATTGAGAATTGCGGTGATAGATGATGAAACATTTTACATTCAAGATGTTTATTCAAAAATAGAAAATTTTAAACAGTCATTTCATGATATAGATATTGAGGTTGATACATTTACTCAAGGAAAGGAATTTTTAGATAGTTTTGAGGAACATCCATATGATTTGATTTATTTAGATATTGAATTAAATGATATCAATGGTGTTCATTTAGCTCATATGATTCATGAGAAAAAAGCTTCAACAATGATTATTTTTATGACAAGTCATATGAGTTATATACATCAGTCTTATGTTGTTAATGCTTTTCAATATCTGACAAAACCATTAAAAGATCCACTTTTTACATATGAGTTGAAAAGAGCTATCAAACATTATCAATATATGCAAAAAGCTTTTGTATTTCCAACTTCACAAGGACGTATTATTTTTAATCTATCAGAAATTATATATTTAGAAACAGCTTATAAAAATTATAAGATTCATACAACACGTGGTGTGTATTATGGTTCTTTAAAAGCTGTCAATAGTATTAGAAAAGCATTGTTAGATTATACGTTTGTTAAAATTCAAAGAAGTTTTATTGTGAATATGGAACATATTGTCAAAGTTGATAACATATTATTATATATGTCAGATGAAAGCATGCTGATGGTTTCAAAGAAACGCTATAAAGAGTTTAAAAGAAGATTCTATCAATTTCTAGCTGATAAAAAATAAGACCATTTTTGAGTCTTATTTTTTATTTTTGTAAGACAACTCTTAAAATAACTTGAACATGCTCCACTTCATATTTGGCTTCACCATGATAGCGTTCTGCCATTTCTTTAATACTGCTAACACCAAATCCATGAGCAATTTTATCTTTTTTACTTGTTTTATGAAAAGTTGGATGACTTCCTTCTGGAATAGAATTTTCAATATAAAGAATCACATGTGTCTGTTTGCTTTGAAGTTTTAATGAAATATGTTTTTCACCTTCTATGTTCTCACAGGCTTCTTTGGCATTATCTAATGCTAAACTGATAATTAAAGCTAGATCACCAGGAACAATACTTCCTAAATGCAATATTTTAGAAATATCTTCATCATATTGAATACCCTTTTCTTTAATACTTTGAATATGAGCATTCAATGCACCATCAATCGCTGCAATACCAGTATGTGTTAATGCCTGATATGCTTCAACATGTGTTTTTAAGTTCTGTTCAATATAATTCTTTGCTTCTTCATATTCTTCTTTTTCCAAATGCGATTGTAAAATAATTAAGATGTTATTAAGATTATGATTAATCTTTCTAATCTCTTTTTGTTGTTGTTCTCTTTGTTGATTAAATTCTTTTTCTTTCTCCAAGTTCTGTATAATAGATTCTTGTAAATGCTTATCTTTTTCATATTTCGTTTGCATTCTATCAAAACATATTAATGCAATAATGCTGATTACGACAGTGAAGATGTAAGTACGGGCAATACTAATTAACTTAAATAATATTGGATTGTATAAAATAAATACAATTGTAAAATATATAAATATAAAAATGCTGATTATTTTAAAATATTTAAAATAAAACATTAGCGTATCTTTAAAAATTACTAGTAAAATTATAAATACTATATAATTTGATACAAGAAAATTTAGGCTAACATATGTTAATGAATTTTGTGCATAAAATATGAAAAAATTAGTATTAAATAGCCAAGAAAAAATATAAGTTGTTAATAATTTGCTTAAAAATATTAATGTATAGAAAAGAAAAATCTTTTTTATGAAATCATTTATATTTGTATATGATAATGCAAATATTATAATTAATAGAAAGATTATTAAAGCATGCATTAAAATATATGTAAAAATATCATTTACGAATAATAATGTACCTATAAATATAATCATATATATAAATATTGCTCTGCTTTTTATATTTTCTTGATAGATATCTGGGTATATATTCTTTAAATAAAAATCTAATAATAATATATCTAAAATGGCAATAAAGGCTTTACATAATAGATTAAATACAATTGTCATAAATTACATCTCCTTATCTATAAAATTAAAATATTTTTCTTTGAATTCTTTACGAATTCGTTTGGTTAATGGAAGAATATCATCATTAGTCATTGTAATATAGTCAAAACAGAATGATTTGACATGTTTAAAATTAATGATGATACTTCGATTGAGTTGGAAGAAATGATATTCTAGTAATTGTTGTTTAGATTTCGTTATGGTTTTAAGATTACCAAAATAATGATGTTTGGTTGTTTTTAACTTGTATTTACCATAACTTGTTTCTAGATAGAGAATTTGATCAGTTTTAATATAAACCTTTCCTTCAGTTGTCGAAAATAATACTGTACGATTTAAACGCTTATAAACCTGAAATGCATGATGAAGTTCTCTTTGGAATAATTTCTGATCGATGGGCTTATCAATGAAGAGGTCTGCTCCAATCCACATCGATTCAGGTAAATAATAGTGATATGCTGTAATGAAAATGAAAATGCAATTTGCTTTGATATTTTTAATTGTTTTAGCCAATTCAATACCATTTTGACAGTCATCAAGCTCAATGTCTAGAAAAACAAGATCATAAGGTTCGATTCTAAATGCATCAAGTAATTCATTGCCATTTGTGTATCCATCTATGATGGTGGGCTTTGTGTCATGAAACTCATAGTTTTTAATCCTTTCCATAATATTTTGTACATAAAATAATTCGTCGTCACATACTGCGATACGCATAATTTCTACCTCCTTTTTGACAACTATCTATATTATATGACAAAGATTTTTATATCAGAAAAAATACCCAAAGTGTGCATTTTTATAGTTAAAATATGCACAAATTTTATATATAGAATAACTTTTTTGAGTATTTTGGTAGACTATTGTCGAAAGGAGGTGAGGGTTATGTCAATTCAAAAAAAGGTTATGGCATTAGGTTTAAGTTTTCTTGTTTTAGGAGGAACGATGACTTCAGCTTTAGCTTATGTGTATGAACAAGGAACAAGATATCAGACGGTGACACATAAAGATATTCCTGCATGGGGTCATGCGCATTATGATACAACTTATGGCAGTAAAAAAACTATGACAAGTCAAATTGGAACTTTTAAGAAAACAAAAGGAGATGCAGCATTAGGAAATTATGCAGAATTAATTACATCTTCAAAAAAAATAGTGTCAAATGTAGAAGGTATTCCATTAAATAGAGATGTACTTGTGAGTGAATATGGTTGCAAGAAAGGAACAGTTTATTTTACAGCAGTATCTTCACATGCGTTGGAGCCAAGTAATACTTGTGATGTAACATTGAAATTCACTGCAGATGATTTGTTTTAGAAGAAAAAGGACCTAGTTGATTAAATTGATAGTCTAAGAAGTCACGGGGTTTCCCAAAACGAATAAGTTTTACGGGAAATCTCTTTTTTTGTTTTCTCTTATGCTGGTTTAAAATCACGGGAAATTCTATAATGGTATTATCAG
>NZ_NFHI01000025.1:0-38897 GCF_002159255.1 Massilimicrobiota sp. An80 | reverse complement strand
AAGAACTACATTGGACTATATAAGATGAAAGATCAGAATAAAAATTACTATAACAAAACGACTTTCAAGGGAATATACAAGAAGATCATGAACTCCATGTGTGAGCTAAGATATAGTGACTTTACAAATGAATTTTCATTTAAGACCATATAATCAATATATTTTAAATATAGTTACCAACATTTATCTAGGGTTAGATTTTTTATAAAAAAAGAAGCATTTTAGCTTCTTCATTAGTACACTTCATTAATATATTTATTAGATTCCATTCTATCTTTTTGAAGCGTATTGCTCATCATTGTAATGATATATTTACTTTCACAGTTTAAATTTACAGTCATATCACATTCAAGAATTAACTTTTTAGAAGATTTCTTAAAATATGACAACATTTGTAAAAGATTATTTTGATTGAAATAGATGGCTTCACTTATATAAATACTTTCATCATCTTCATGATATATAAAATAGCCTAAATCTTCAAATATAAGGATTTGATCATTGAAACTTTCACATCTTTTTCTTAAAAGTTGCCAGTATTCATGACTACGAATACGATATTCATCAAAATGACTAACAAATTGATGATAATATTTTTCTAACAAATCATATTGCTGACTTATTTTCAAATCAGAATAATTTTCCAACATATTTTTATCAATCTCAATAACCTGATGATAATGTGATGCATGAAATCCAAAAGGTCGATAAATTTCAGGATGATAAGCTTGCAGATAAATCGTTTTATTTGTGTATTTACTCAAAACAAAATATAGAAGTTGCTTCATTAAGCCTTGTTTTTGAAAATATGGATGTGTACACACACCTAATATAAAATAACATTCTTCTGGCTTCTTATTTTTCATAATAGACATTGGAACGATTTGTAAAGCAGATAAAATACGATTATCATTTTTAAGTACAAAAGTATTTTCTTTATGATAAAGCTCTTGAAAATAATAGTTTGTTGATTCTTCTGTTTCATCTTCGAAACATTGTAGCCATAGTTTTTTAATATCTTCTAAATTATGATCATTTGCTTTTTCAATTATTGTCTGATTTTCATAAATACGATATTTATGAATCATCTTAACAGGGTGTAATGATTGCTTTGATCGTCTTAAATTTTCTAGACCCATATCTTCTTCCCTATTTACCCATTTTTCATTTTGAAAATGATGTTCTAATAGTTCTTTTAATATAGCAGGATATAATCCTCTAATATCTTTATTTGCTTTTTCAACGTGTATTTGAATAGTAGAATGATTAAGTTTTGAAGCAATAATAAAAGCTTCTAATTGGTTATGGATAAAAATTCCTCCAATATGAAATGGTAAAAGATGCTTTGAGGAAAGCAATGACATGATTCCTCTAACTTCACTTGTCATTGATTCACTTAAATTATCCTTTTCCCCTTCCCATCTATTTAGACATGTAAAAATGATATCGAAATCTTTGACTATATCCAAATCACGATATTCATAATCAGGATAAGCTTTAAGAAAAGCATTGTAATGATTACGTCTTTTTTGCATTTTCTTACCAGCTAAAGTTTGAAGCATATCTTTATCATAGATATAATCATCATTAAATGGTGTCCTTTCAAAAAGGAATTGATGCGAATAATCATTTTTTTGAAGTGTTGAAACAAAACTTTCAATAGCACAATCAATCATAAAAGGAAAACCATGTTGATGGCTATATTTAATCATGTAATCTAAAGCTTCCTGATAAAATTCGGGTGTCGTAAAAGGCATGGCCCAAAAATAAATGTTTTTATAATGATGCAGCATAATAAGAAAGTTATCATGTATTTCATATTGTATATGATACTCATGATTCCACATCATCATTGTGACAAAATTGGAGTTATATCCTTCATAATTGGCTTTTTCTAAATACGGTTGAATAATTGCATAATCTTCTAATTTTAATTGTTTCATGATTGTTGAGAAAGCAGCATATGAATAAACTGTTTTGCTGTTCTTCCTGAAAAACCTCCATTTCTTATTTCCCACTGTAATGCTAATTCATGTAGTTGTTCAGTTGGCATTGTTAAATGATAAGTCTTAGCTAATGCATCAATAATATCTAAATAATGTTGTTTATCTGGATGAATATACATGATTTGAACACCAAATCGAGATACTAAAGATAATTTTTCCTGCATAGCATCGTTATTATTAATTTCCTGATCATGATTACGATCATTCCATGTTTCTTTGATTAAATGTCTACGATTACTTGTTGCATAAATTAAAATATTATCAGGTTTCTTTTCAAGACCACCTTCAATAACAGCTTTTAAATATTTATATTCAACTTCAAATTCTTCAAAAGACAAATCATCCATAAAAATGATAAAACGATAATTTCTATTTTGTAATTCATTAATAATTTGAGGCAATGATATAAATTGATGTTTATAGACTTCAACCATTCTTAAACCTTGTTTATAATAACGATTCAATAAAGCTTTAATACTACTTGACTTTCCTGTCCCACTATCGCCATAAAGTAAAACATTGTTGGCTTTTTGACCATTTAAAAATGCTTCAGTATTTGCTATTAAGCGTTCTTTTTGACTTTCATAACCAATTAATTGTTCAAGTGTATTATTGCCAATATGATCAATTGGTATAATTTGATTATTTAAATATCGAAAGGCTTTATTTAATCCATATTTTCCAACACCGTACTGATAATAATGATTATATAATATTTGATAAAACTCTTCCACTGATGTGCTTTGAGAAAGCTGAGTTTGTAAATTTGTTAATACATCAAAAATTTCTTGATTGATAATCGTAGAACTGTTTTGAAAGTCAAAAAATAAATCTTTATATAAAGAATCAAGATAAGAAAAATCATAATGATAAAGATTGTAAATGATTTCAAAATCATGACAAACTACTTTTTTTAAAGAAACAGAAATGTCTTTTTTTCTTTCTAATGCCAATGTGAATGTATTCTCATGATAAGCTAATAAATGCGTTAATAGACTTTGGAATAATTGTCCATGTAATTCATATTTTTCAGCTAAAACAAGAAGACTAGCAATAAATTCTGATTCATCAATAGATGCATCATCATCAATAAAATATAAACATTTTAAAACAACATCATCCTGAGATATATTTTTATAGACTATAAGCTGATTGTTAATCATAAATTGAACTCCTTTCTGTAAAAAAAGACGATAAAATCGTCTTTTTGTTAATTTTTAAAACTGTGGATAGGAGCAGGAATACGTCCACCTCTATCAATAAATTCATCACATGAGAATGGATTGACAGGCATGATAGGTGCATATCCCAATAAACCACCAAATTCTACTTTTTCACCAACATCTTTACCTATAACAGGAATAATACGTACTGCAGTTGTTTTTTGATTAATCATACCAATAGCCATTTCATCTGCAATAATTCCAGAAATTGTTTTTGCTGATGTTTTCCCTGGAATCGCAATCATATCTAAACCAACTGAACATACGCATGTCATAGCCTCTAATTTTTCCAATGTTAAGGCACCAGCTTCAACAGCATCAATCATACCTTGATCTTCACTGACAGGGATAAACGCTCCAGAAAGTCCACCAACATATGAAGATGCCATAACACCACCTTTTTTAACCTGATCATTTAAAATAGCTAGAGCAGCTGTTGTTCCAGGAGCCCCTACTCTTTCTAAGCCCATTTCTGTTAAACAGTCGGCAATACTATCACCAACTGCAGGTGTTGGGGCTAATGATAAATCAATAATTCCAAAAGGAATATTTAAAGCTGCAGAAGCTTCTCTAGCGACTAATTGTCCGACACGTGTAATTTTAAAAGCAGTTTTTTTAACAATTTCGCATAATTCTCCAAAATCTTTTCCTTTAGCTGTTTGAATTGCTTTTCTTACAACACCAGGACCACTGACACCCACATTAATAATAGCATCAGCTTCACTGACTCCATGAAAAGCTCCAGCCATAAAAGGATTATCATCAGGTGCATTACAAAAAACAACAAATTTTGCACACCCAATAGAATCTTGTTCTTTTGTTAATTCGGCAGTTTCTTTGATGATTTCCCCTATTAATTTAACTGCATCCATATTAATTCCCGTTTTTGTAGATCCTACGTTTACTGAACTACATACCAATTCAGTTTCTTTCATAGCTTGAGGAATAGATTGAATTAATAATTTTTCAGCAGGTGTCATTCCCTTAGAAACAATCGCACTGTAACCACCGATAAAATTCACACCAACTTTTTTAGCACAACGATCTAAAGTTTTAGCGATTTTAACAAAATCATCTGTTGATTGACATACAGATGCACCAATAAGACCAATTGGAGTTACAGAAATTCTTTTATTAACAATAGGAATTCCATATTTTTTTTCAATATTTTCTCCAGTTTCAACTAAATGTTCAGCAACACTTGTAATTTTATGATAAATATTTTGACATAAAGTATCTATATTAGCATCAATACAATCAAGTAAACTAATCCCAATTGTAATAGTGCGGACATCTAAGTTTTCCTGTTCAATCATCTTATTTGTTTCATTAACTTCAAATAAATTTATCATGATTTTCCTCCTTAGATTCTATGCATTTTATTAAAAATATCTTCATGCTGTAATTTAATATAAACGCCTATATGATTTCCTAAATCTTCTAATTGATCACAAACATCTGAAAATGATTCTTTTGCTAAAGACATATCAACAATCATCATCATATTAAAGTACCCATCTAATATTGTTTGAGAAATATCTAAAATATTAATATTTGCTTTAGATAAAAATTGACATACATGAGCAATAATGCCAACCTGATCTCTACCTACAACTGTTATAATTGCTTTTTCCATTTTTCTTCCTCCTGATTTTTAAACATTATAACAAACAATATGTAAAAAGAAAAGAAAAAAAAGGAGCATAGCTCCTTTAAGAAATTATTTTAATAAAGATAAAGCTTTTTCGAATACGGCTTTACCGTTCATTGTTCCATAATCTCTCATATCAATGACATCTACAGGGATAGGTCCAGCTTTTCTACCAGCAGCTAATTTTTCAATAGCAGCTTTTTGGAATCTAACTTGTGGGCCAAGCAAGATGCAATCAACTTCTTCTAATACTCTAGGTGCATCAGAGAATGGTAATGCAAAGATCTTGCATTCAACACCAGCATCTTTAGCAGCAGCTTCCATTTTAGTAACTAATAAACTTGTAGACATTCCTGCAGAACATACTAATAAAATAGTTTTCATATTTCTTACTCCCTTTCTTATTATTACAATATATATTGTAACAATTTTTACCTGAATTGTAAACACTTACGGATAAAAATTTTCTATTTGAGAAAATCGGTTGATTCTATCAATATAATTATGAATTTATAATTGAAATATGATAGAATAATATAAGAAAAGAGTTGATTGAAATGAAATTATTAGTTGTCAGCGATAGTCATCTTTACGAAAATTATTTACAGCGTGTGGTAACTCACTATCGTTTTCATGTTGATTATATGATTCATTGTGGTGATTCATCTTTACCTGTTGATGATCCATATATACAATTATTTGATATTGTTGTTAAGGGAAACCATGATGATGCACCCTTCCCTATCTATAAAACATTTCAACATATCTGTGTTACACATGGACAATATTATGGAGTTTATTATGGATATGATCAATTAATACAGCTTTGTCAAAAAGAAAATTGTTATCTTTGTTTACATGGTCATACACATGTTCCAACGGTCCAAAAACATCAAAACATTCTTTTTGTTAATCCAGGAAGTTTGATGATGAATCGAGGAAGTTATGGATATGGAACATATGCTCTTATTGATATTCGTGATAACAATGATATCCAAGTTGAATTTCATCATTGTCAAACAGATGAGATTTGTAATCAGGATATATTAGATGAAGGACTTGAATTATTAGAAGAATTTAAAACACTGTTAAAATAAAAAAGAAATTAGCTTCTGTAACTAATTTCTTTTTTATTGGTTGTTTTTATTTTTTTCTTCAACTCTTTTACGTTTATATTCAATAATAAACATAACTTCTTTTAAATCATCATCTGGCAATTCTGTTAATAGACGTGCAATATTTGCAATATTATAATAATCGTATTTTTTACCACTCATAATTTCTTCAACACTACGTCCATAAAGATGTGAAAGAATTTTTAATTCACTAACTGTCACATCTCTTTTACCATTTTCAATATCTGAAATAGCAGAATGTGGAACATTAAGATGAGAAGCAACTTTTTTTTGAGTAAGGTGTTTAAAATTACGATAAACCTTCAGTCTTTTAGCTAAATCCATATCTATTGCCATAAGGTCACCTCCATAATAATATTATATCATGAATGAAAAACAATCGCAATTTAGAATATGAAAAAACTTTTTTTGTGAAAGACATAAATATTGATGATTCAACATTATTCTTTGAAATATCCTGAAGTTACTTTTATTTTCTGTCGAATATGGCTCTTTTGTTGGTTATAGATCATCTGCATAAAATCATCCATCACCATTTGAACTTGTTGTTGATCTTCGTTAGTGAACGCAATAAGGAATCCACCAACTGGTAATTGTTTAAATTGATCATAAAAAAGTGTATGTGCATTTAATAAGTGCATGCGACATTTATTATCAACCATTATGTCAAATTTCTCATTTTTTCGATCTCTCAAGGCAAAATGACCTTGTTTACACATTTGACAATGCTTATTTTGATATCCAAAATAATATTGAGTAATTGGACAATATTCGCTAATCATATTTGTTGTTTTACCAAATATCTGAACAAGACAATGTGTTAAATCAACCTGCAAATGTTTAATTTCAGTTGCTGACATTTCTAAAGAAACCAAATATGGTTGATGATAATGATGTGCAGCATACGAATTATAAATATTTAAGCCCTGACCCACAACCAGTTTTTTATCTTGGAAAGCCATATATGCACCATAATCATTTACCAATATTGTATCTATTTGCGAATAAATCTGTGATGATAATACATCTTCAATATCATCATCTTTCATAACAGGAGATGTCATCATAATCATTTTCTTTTGATGTTTTTGACAAATTTCATAAGCTTTTTCTATCCTTTCCTGATAAGGATAAATAATTGTATCAAAAGGATATTGAATGACTGTTTTTAATTGTTCTATGGAATGAACAAGAATATAAAATTGAGGTGCTTGAGAAGTGCTTTTTTGGCTATATGTAGACATTTTTTGTCGACTATGATGATGTATTTTTTGATGAGATAATTTTTCAATCAACATATCTGTTGCATATCTACGCATCTCATTAATATCTCTAATAGGCATTGAAATCCCTTCATCTATGTTTATCTGTATATGCTCAGCTATAAATGGTGTAGATCCCAGTTTTGATAACTGCTGGTTGATTCTCTGTTTTTCAAGAGGCGTATTATGAGCTAATTGAACTTCCTGTTGTGATTCAACTGTTACTTTTAAATTTTCTTTCTTAAGAATAAGTCTTGCTTTTTGATAAATACGGGCTTCAAATTCCATAGATATTGAGACTTTTCGTGGTGATTTTTGATATGTCTGTTGCATTTTTTCAACAACATTTGTATCAAGTGTTTTTCTAACCAATCCTCGATCAACATAATAATCAAATTCTATTTCAATCACATCATTTGAATAAGCTTTATTCACTAATTTTTTTTGATGATAGATTTTATTGACTGGTCTTCCTTTATCAATATTTTCAAAAACAATGCTATCACCTTGCATGAGTGTATCTTTTAAACGAATCCCCACTCTTTTTTGTTTTTTATGATAATACAAAACTTCACCAATAATACTACCCCTATGTCCAGAATAGTCACCATCTACAAGATGAGTATCATGTTTTAAATAACCTAAAGTATAATTGCGATTAAACATCGCCTTCATATCATGAATAAGGGGCTGTAAATCAATTTTTTTATGTTCATAAAAGGCATCAATTGCTTGGCGATATGCACGTGTAACGCTGGCAACATATTCTGGCCTTTTCATACGTCCTTCTATTTTCAATGAAGAAACACCTGCTTCAATAAGAGCACCAACATGTTCTATTGTCATCATATCCTTTGGTGATAGAATAAAAGGATATTTTTCAGGTAAAACTTGATCATCCTTTAATAATTGATATGGCAAACGACATGGTTGGGCGCACTGTCCCCTATTTCCACTTCTTTTTCCAATCATACTGCTCATTAAACATTGTCCAGAATAGCACACGCACATAGCTCCATGAACAAAAACTTCAATCTCTATAGATGTATTTTGGCAAATAGATTGAATATCTTCTAATGTATTTTCACGTGCTAATACAACACGTGATGCACCACATTTTTCAAAATAATTGACACCATAGTGATTCATAATAGAAGATTGTGTACTCATATGAATTTCAAAATCAGGATATAAAGTTCTGACGATATCAAATAATCCAACGTCTTGGATAATCAGAGCATCTACTTGAAATTCATATAATTTATCTAAATATGAAATCAAAGCATCTATCTCCGCATCTTTAAATAACGTATTTACAGTAACATAGATTTTGACACCATATAAATGAGCGTATTGTATTGCCCATTGTAGTTGTTCATCATCAAAATTTTTTGCAAAAGCACGTGCACTAAATAAAGTTCCACCTAAATATATAGCATCCGCACCATTTTGTACTGCAGCGATTAAAGATTCTTTGTCGCCAGCAGGAGCCAATAATTCAATTTTTTTCATAGAGATCCTCCTTATATAAAAAAGCAATAACAAGTGTTATTGCGATAATATAGAAATAAGATGATAACACATTTTTGCAGAAGCTTGGCTAGCTTGTTTTAAATATTCATCAAATTGCACATGATTTTCACCTTTTTGATAGATATCACTTAGAGATCTTGTGATAATAAATGGAACTCGAAAAACATGACAAACCTGTGCAATAGATGCAGCTTCCATTTCAGCACATATTGCATCAGGAAAATTCTTTTTAATCTGACTAACCTGATCATCACGACAAATAAATTGATCTCCTGAAACAATAAGTCCCATATGATATGATAGATGAAGATCTTTCAAAATATTTTCAACCTGTTTTAAAGCTTTTTTATCTGGTTCAAAGATACGCGGCATTCCAGGCACTTCACCAAGTTCACGTTGAAAAGCAGTTACATCAACATCATGATGGAGAACCCCTGTTGAAATAACAACATCACCAACATTTTGTGATAAAGAAAGTCCACCAGCAGAACCTACATTAATAAGAAAATCAATATCATAATTTGTTAATAACAAAGTGGTTGAAATAGCTGCATTCACTTTTCCGATACCACCTTGTACAACTACAACTTTTGTATTCGCTATTGTACCTTCATAAAAAGTATATCCATGAATTGTCTGCATAGAAGTTATATCCATATACTTTTTTATTTCAGCAACTTCTTCTTCCATAGCTCCAACAACTGCTATCATATGGTTTCCTCCTTTTGACATACAAATATAATTCTTTCACAATCATCATGATATTCATGAAAATCACTATAATAATCAACTTGCGAAAAACCAGCTTCCTTTAACCAGTATAAATATTGATTTACCGAATAAGTCTTTTGATAATGATCTTCATCAACTATTTCAGATTCTTGTTTATCTTCAATATAAACATGATGATGCACATATCCATCATCTATTTTATCAACACGCCATTCAAAAACAAACTCTTCATCTTCTTCTTTTTCTGAATATTGATCTAAAATAACATTCATTTTGTATAAACTATCAATATCAAAAATAAAAGTACCTCCAGCTTTTAATGAACGAAATACATTTTGAAAAGTCTGCATAATCTGATGTGGTTCAAGTAAATAATTGATAGAATCACACAAACATAAAATAAGATCAACTGGTCGTGATGTTTCAAAGTCGCACATATTAACTCTTTGTAAAATAAGATTTACTTGATTAGCAATAGCTTTCTGTTTTGCAACTTCTAACATATCAGTAGAAATGTCAGAAGCATATACAGTTTTATGATCTTTAGCTAAACGAATAGCAATTTCACCTGTTCCACATCCCAATTCAAAAACTTCTTCAAATTGACAATGTTCCAATATAAATTGATAGTAATCTTCATAAAATTGTTCATCCATTAAGCTATCATAATAGTAAGCAAAGTTTTCATAACTCATTTGGCCAACATTCCTTCAATGTTAATACGAGGCATATCTCCCCATAATTTTTCCAAATTATAACTTTCTCTTTCAGCCGCTTCAAAAATATGACAAACAATATCTCCTAAATCTATAAGAATCCATTTAGAATTTCTTAAACCTTCAATACTTTTGACTTCATAATGATTCTTAGCACATTCATCTTGAATATTATCAGTAATTGCCTGCATTAATCTTTCATTGCTAGCTGTACATAAAACAAAAGTATCAAACATTGGACTTACATCACGCATATCAATAGCAGTAATGTTAGTAGCAAGTTTGTCATCCATAGCCTTTACAACACATTCTAATTTTGTCATTATTTTTCTCCTTTTACAACGAAATAATCATAAATTTCATAAAAACAATCATCAATTTTTCTATTTTTCTTTTTTGAAAATTCATAAAAATCTATCAACGAATCTCTAAATCCTGCATTTATATCTTTTTTACATAATTCAATCTGCTTTGATGAATCATAACCTCTTAATGGGTCTAATTTATCTGCAACATATAGACATTTTCCAATCAATGAAATATCAACAGAAGCAGTTGTATGGTCTTCAATAGCCTTTAAAATAATAGGATCTTCTATTAAAAACTCATGTTCACTTACATATCTTGATAACCATTGATGCCATATAGGATATGGTTTAGAGATATATTCTGGAAAATAATTTTGCATAATAACAGTTGCTTCTTTTTGATCCATTTCTTTAGCAACATCATGCATAATCCCTGCAATATATGCTTGTTTTTCATTCAAATGATTCGCTTTGGCAATCTTTTTAGCCAATTGAGCAACACTACATGTATGTTTCCAACGTTTTTCTTTCATACGTGAAGCAACCATTGTTTCTAAGTATAATCCCTGACTTGAAATATAACGAAGTACATGGGGATCTAACATTTCAATATGCCCCTGTCGAACATCACTGCTTGATGCATAGACAGGACGATTATTTAAAACAAGAAAATGATATTGATTTAAAACATCCGATAATGGCTCATATCCTCCACGCTGAAAAGCAACTAACTGTACTAAGTTAGAAATTTTTTTAGCTTTTTTCCATTTATCAAAAGCATTTGCCTGATCCATACCCATAATATAATAATATTTGTTATTGGGATGTTTTTCAATGATCTTTTCAAGAGTATGAATGGTATAATTTTTTTGATTTTGATCATCATCAAGTTCAATTGTATTCACTGTGAGTTTATCATTGCCCTGAATAGCCAAATGAATCATATGTAAACGCTCTTTAGCGTTGGCACAACTTTGATTTTTCCATGGATTATGTCGTGTAGGGATAAATTGCACTTCGTCTAATTGAAGCTGTTCAATTGCACACATGGCAATTTCTACATGTGCTTTATGAATAGGGTCAAAGCTTCCGCCAAATAATCCTATTTTTTTCATGGTAAGCGATAAATTCCTTGAGGACTATGACGATAAAAAACAATCGTACGACCAATAATTTGAACAACTTCTGCTTTTGTATGCATACTTAATTCAACAGCTACACTATTCACATCATCAGGACAACTTTCTAATATCTTCACTTTAATTAATTCCTGAGCTTCTAAAGCATCATCAATACCTTTAATCTGATTAGCAGAAACACCCTCTTTACCAACCTGAAAAATAGCTTTTAAATGATGTGCTTCACTTCTTAAATATCTTTTTTGTTTACCTGTTAACATAATTGTTTCCTTTCTTTTATATAATTGCTTCTCTAATCATAACTGAAATTTGAGGTGGAACATGAACTTTAACTTTTCCACCATGAGATGAAATGGTTATAAACCCTAATCCTGAAATAACAATATCACATTTTCCGGGTTTTAAGGTAAAATCATATGTTTTCATTTTTTCAATTGAATCCATACCATTTAATTCAAATGAAAAAGTTTTATGGCGATTATACAATGCATCAGCATTGCTTGTTTTTGTACGATGAATTTTAAGTTGTCTAGAAAAATAAGTAATAAAACTTGCCTGATCACCACTGATATAATCAATTCTTCCTAATCCATCAAAATAAATAGTCTGTTTTTCCTGTAACTGAAAACCAATAGGTCTCAATTCACTTTGAGGAATAATCTTTTTTAAATCCTGAGGATCAATAAAATGAGTCATTTGATGATCATTAATAATTCCTGGTGTATCATATAAATATGAATGATTATCTAATGGAATTTCAATAAAATCAAGTGTTGTCCCAGGGAATTCTGAAACAGTAATTAAATTCTGTTCTTCAACTTGAGCATAATGTTTTAATAAGGCATTGATAAAAGTAGATTTTCCAACATTTGTTACACCTACAACATAGACATCCCTTTGTTTACGATATGACATAATAGCATCATAAATCGAATCCATATTCATATTTTTCTTACCACTAGTCACAATCACATCTACTGGTTTTATTCCTTCTTGTTTTAATTGTCTTCTCACCCAATGTTCTAACTTACGTTCTTTTACTGATTTAGGTAAAAGATCACGCTTATTAGCTAAAACCAGGACATCATTAAAACCAATATGACGTAATAACCCAGGAATCATGCTTCCCTGAAAATCAAATAAATCAATCATATACACAACTAAACAATCTTTTTCACCAATATGATCCAATAAATTTAAAAAATCATCTTTTGTGAGATTTGTTGTCTGCAATTTATGATAATTTTTTAATTGAAAACAACGCTGACATAAGATATGTTCTCTTTGAGTTGCATTTTTAGGAACATAACCAATATGCTTTTCATTATGACTTTGAATGATAGCACCACAACCATAACATTTTTTTACTTCTTCCATATATACCTTCCTTCTCGCTTATTGTATACTATTTCTTATTTAATGAAAAGAGATAAACATAAACATCGACAAATTTCATATAATATTTTGAGGTGACTTATGTTTACAACAATTATTGCATTATTACAACAATTTTTATTTGTTTCGTTTATTAAAACGCAAGCATTTAAACCCCAATTAACACCACAACAAGAAAATGAGTTATTAGAAAAATATTTTCAAGGTGATCAGAATGCTAGAAATGCGCTAATTGAACATAACTTAAGACTAGTTGCACATATTGCTAAAAAATATGAAAGCTCTAAAGATTTACAAGAAGATCTGATTAGTATTGGTACAATTGGCCTTATCAAAGCAGTAGATAGTTATAATGCTGATAAATCAACAAAACTAGGAACATATGCTGCTAAATGTATAGAAAATGAGATTTTAATGCATCTGCGTCATCATAAAAAGACAGCTCTTGATGTTTCATTAAATGAAGTATTAGGTGTTGACAAAGATGGCGGAGAAATGACTTTACTTGACATTATCCCTGCCAAAGATAAAGATATTGTTGAACAGATTCAAACCAATGATCAGATTCAAAAATTACAAGAATATTTTACATTACTGACACCTCGTGAACAAGAAATACTCATTTATCGCTATGGGCTTAATCATCATCGTATATATACCCAAAAAGAAATCGCTCAGCAAATGAATATTTCTCGTTCTTATGTTTCACGTTTAGAAAAACGTGCTTTAATTAAGCTTCTTAAAGCATATATTCATTCTTCATAAATTAGAAATCATCATTAAATAAGTCATCAAATGAAATAGGTTCAAAATGTTTATCTTGTTGTTGTGGTTCTAAAGGTTGACTCTTTTCAACCTTTTTTACATTTTGAGTTGTAGATAAATCTTGAGTTTCTGTAACATTCTGATATAAATCCGTAGATAATACCCCTTGATAATAAATATATGTAATATTTTCGTTCTTTAAAGATTGAATGATACTTGGTTTTTGTGTGATTTGAGATAATGAATAATCCTTAATAGCAACCGTTTCTTTATGTTCTTGTGTTTCGATAATGAGTGTATCTTGAACATCTAAAACATAAGCTGATAAAGCATGAATTGGATTTGTCTTTGGTGATTTAAAAATTAATGTTCCTTTGGTTGAGCGATTGCAGCTTGGTATATCAGAAATTCTCATACGCTTAATTCCTGGCTGATCACTAATAAGAACATAAGAATAAGAATGCAGTGGATCAAATGTATTCATAGCAACTAATGAATCATTTTTCAAATTGATTCCTTTGATTCCACCTGCTTTTAATCCTAAAATAGAAATTTCCTGTTCACTATAAAGCGATACATATCCTAAAGATGATGTTAAAACAATAGCTTGATGATCATCTGTTAATGAAACTTGTAATAATTGATCATCTCGTTTTAAATTCATACATTTGATTGGTTTGCTGTATCTTGTGACTTCAAAATCCTGAAGAGATACACGTTTCATTTGTCCTAAACGTGTTGCTAATAAAACATATAATGGTCTTTGGAATGATTTGACAAGAATAGATCCAATCATTTTTTCTTCTGGTGATACTTTTATCAGATAGCTGATATGTTTTCCAAGTTCTTTCCATTTAAATTCTTCTAATTTATGCAATGGAATAAATAAATAGTTTCCTTTATCAGTAAAGACAAGCAATTTATCCAAAGTACTAGCAAAATGCAAATCTAATAAAACATCATCATCTTTCTTTCCAAACGCAATATTTTCACTTGCTTTATATGATCTTTGAGATATTCTTTTCACGTAACCATCACGAGTAATAGATACATAGATGTCTTCAGGAAGAATCATAGCTTCTTCATCAATAACAATTTCTTGAACTTCATCTTTAATCTCTGTTAAACGTGGACTAGGATATTGCTTTTTAATTTGTTTTAACTCATCTATAATGACTTTTCTTAATACTTTATCACTTGCTAGAATATTGTTTAATGTTTGAATGAAGACCTCTAAATCAGATTTTTCTTTTTCTAATGAAACAATATCCGTATTTGTTAAACGATATAACTGCAACATTACAATTGCTTCTGCCTGTTTTTCAGAAAACTGATACTGTAATTGAAGATTCTTTTTAGCATCCTGTTTATCATGTGAATGACGAATCGTATGAACAACTTCGTCCAAAATAGAAACAGCTTTAATCAAACCATCAACAATATGTTTACGATCTTCAGCTTTATGAAGATCAAACAAAGAACGTTTTGTAATGACTTCAATCTGATGTTCAATATAGCCATCCAAAATATCAACAATTCCCATGCAGACTGGTCGTTTATTTTTAATCGCAACCATATTATAATTATAATTCTTTTGTAAATCTGTATTCTTGTAAAAATAATTTAAAGTATTTTGAACATCTACATCTTTCTTTAAATCAATCACAATACTTAATCCATTACGATCAGATTCATCACGAACTTCAATAATACCATCAATATTTTTTTGAAAACGAATTTCATCTAATTTTCTAACAAGTTCAGCTTTATTCACTTCATAAGGAATCTGAGTAATCACAATTTTATTTATATTTTTTTCTTCAATTATTTGAGTCTGTGAACGGACAACAACTTTTCCTCTACCTGTTTCAAAAGCCTTTTTGATACCATTTAAACCTTCAACAATAGCTCCTGTTGGAAAATCAGGACCTTTCATAAATTTCATTAAATCATCTAATGAACAATGTGGATGTGAAATACGATAAATCGTTGCATCAATGACTTCTTCTAAATTATGTGGTGGAATATCAGTTGCGTAACCAGATGAAATTCCTGTTGCACCATTAACCAATAAATTAGGGAATTTAGCTGGTAAAACCGTTGGTTCATATTCAGTATCATCAAAGTTAAGTGCCATTTGCACTGTTTCCTTGTCAATGTCTTTTAATAACTCCAATGCAATGGGCGATAATCTCGCTTCAGTATAACGCATAGCGGCTGCAGGATCATTATCGATAGAACCATTATTTCCCTGCATATCAATTAAAGGCATACGCATTTTCCAATCCTGTGACAAACGTACCATAGCTTCATAAACAGAAATATCTCCGTGAGGATGGTAATTACCAATAACGTTACCAACAGTTTTGGCAGATTTACGATATGGTTTTTGATGTGTATTTCCTTCTTTGTACATTGCATATAAAATTCTACGTTGTACAGGTTTCAACCCATCTCTTACATCTGGTAATGCACGATCTTGAATGATATATTTAGAATATTTTCCAAAGCGATCTCCCATAATGTCATCCAGCGACTGGGTTATGATTTTTTCTTTCATGTTAGACCTCCCTATTGATTAATGAAAAATGAATCTTCTAAAGAAAATTGAACATTGTCTTCAATCCATTCACGTCTAGGTTCAACTTTATCTCCCATTAAAACTGACACTCTACGTTCAACCAATGCAGCATCTTCAATAGAAACCTGAATCAAAGTTCTTGTTTCTGGATTCATAGTTGTTTCCCATAATTGATCAGCGTTCATTTCACCTAAACCTTTATAACGCTGAACATTATATCCACGCCCTATCTGTTTTTTTGCATTTTCTAATTCTTCATCATCCCATGCATAAACAACATCTTCATGTTTTCCATTTTTCTTAGATACCTTATACAAAGGTGGTAAAGCGATATAAACTTTTCCTGCTTGAATTAAACCTCGCATATAACGATAGAAGAAAGTTAGTAATAAAACCTGGATATGCGCACCATCAGTATCAGCATCGGTCATGATAATGACTTTTGCATAATTAGAATCATCAGCGTTAAAATCAGCACCAACACCAGCACCAACAGTATTGATAATTGTACTAATTTCTTCATTTTTTAAAATATCAGCCATTGCTGCTTTTTCAGTATTAATAACCTTTCCACGTAATGGTAAAATAGCCTGATATTTTCGATCTCTTCCCTGTTTTGCACTTCCACCTGCAGAATCACCTTCGACTAAATATAATTCTTTTCTTTTTTTATCTTTTGACTGTGCCGGAGCAAGCTTTCCACTTAATATCTTTTCAACTTTATTTCCTTTACCTTTTCTTGCTTCTTCTCTCGCTTTTCTAGCTGCATTTCTTGCCTGTGAAGCTTTAATCATTTTTTTAACAAGTTCATTAGCGGTTTCTTTATTTTCTTCTAAAAAATAATTAACCTGTTCATAAACAACATTTTCAACTATATTTCTTGCTTCAGGAGTTCCTAATTTAGATTTTGTCTGTCCTTCAAATTGTAATAATGATTCAGGGATTTTAACCGATATAACGGCAGTCAGCCCTTCTCTTACATCACTACCCTCAAGGTTTTTATCTTTCGGTTTTAATAATCCATATTTTCTGGCATACTCATTGAAAACTTTCGTAAAGCCAGAACGGAATCCTGTTTCATGTGTTCCACCATCACCAGTTCTTACTAAATTAACAAAAGAAATCAGATTTTCCTGATATCCATCTGTGATTTGAAAAGAAATCTCAACTTCAATAGGATGAGAAGCATCATCAAATGATACTGTAGAATGAAGTGTCTTTTTATCATAATTCAAATATTCAATAAAAGCTTCTAATCCATTTTCATATTGAAATGAATCATGTTTCCCAGTTCTTTCATCAATAACATTCATCTCAATTCCTTTTAATAAGAAGGCACTTTCTCTTAATCGTTCACAGATTGTTGAGTAATTGAATTCAACTGTCGAAAAAATATTCTGATTCGGTTTAAAATGAATGATTGTTCCAGTGCGAGACGTTTTACCAATGACCTTTAAAGGTGAAATGATTTTAGCCCCATCTTCAAAGCGTTGTTGATGAATTTTACCATCACGATAAACTGTAACTTCTAACCATTCACTCAAAGCATTCACGACAGACGATCCAACACCATGTAAACCACCAGATGTTTTATAACCACCATCTTCACTAAACTTACCACCAGCATGTAATATCGTTAAAATAACTTCTGTTGTAGGCTTACCAGAAGCATGCATACCTGTTGGCATTCCACGCCCTTCGTCCTCAACACGAATACTATTATCTTTTCCAATTGTGACAGTGATTTTTTTACCAAATCCAGCAAGTGCTTCATCAATAGAATTATCAGCAATTTCCCATACAAGATGGTGTAAACCTCTTGAATCTGTTGAACCTATATACATACCTGGACGCTTTCTGACAGCTTCTAGTCCCTCAAGAATTTGAATGTTAGATTCATCATAGTGATTTGCTTTCATATCTGATTTCCTCCTTTTCCAACTTTATAATTATATCAAAAACTATTTGATATTGCTAGAGAATTCATATCATAGCAAATTTCTAGAATTTTCGCAAATCTTTTAAAAAAATTGATTTTTCTCCTTTTTTATGTATAATAAAGCTCGGGGAAGTGAAAAAATGAATATATTAATATATTTACTATTAATTTTAATGGGATATTTATACGGCTCAATACCATTTGCCTTAGTTATAGGAAAACTATTTTATCATACTGATGTAAGAAATAGTGGCTCTGGTAATTTAGGTGGAACCAATGCTGGAAGAGTTCTAGGAAAAAAAGCAGGACTATCAGTTATTATATTAGATGCTTCTAAGTGCTGTATTTCTATTCTTATTGCTGGAACAGTTGCCAAATATATGGAACTTGATATGAATATTATTTACCCATGTGCTTTAGCATGTGTGATAGGACACTGTTATCCTATCTTTGCTGGATTTAGAGGAGGAAAAGCTGTATCAGTCGCTATTGGGTATGCATTAATGACAAATATTTATGCATTTTGTATTGCATTGGTTATTTTCTTGCTTACATTAAAGATTTCAAAATATGTTTCTTTAGCATCAATTCTTGGAGCAATATCAATTGCAGTTATATCTCCTTTTTTAGGTTACAGCACAATTGGTATTATCACGAATATATGTATAGTTGCTTTACTTGTCTATAAACATAGAAGTAATATTCAAAGATTAAGAAATGGTACTGAAAATAAAATTACATGGATGTAAAAACCTGAATGTTTTTTTAACACTCAGGTTTTTATTTTGCAAAACTTGCATGCATAACATGCGGTAAAAAATGATGATCGTTATAAGATAAAACTTGATAAATGCCATCATGTTCTTCAACACACGTTAAAGAGCATCCTTCAACAATCTGTTGATTGATTTTTACGAAATCTTTTTTGTCTAATTGTAAAATAACAGCCATAAAAATCACAAAACACATTCCATGAGTAACAATAAAGATTTGACTATCTGAGTCCATTTGTTTTAAATCATTCAAAAAACTTTTGACTCTTGTCATGACTTCATCATAACTTTCACCTTGTGGAATTCTCTCAAACAACTCTGGTTGATTCCATAACTGGTAATATAATTCGTGCTGATTTTTTAATAAATCAGCAATTTTTTGTCCTTCAAAAACTCCAAAATTCATTTCCATCAAACGATCATCAGTTATTACTTTTTCTTGATCAAATAATAAACAAGCTGTCTGATAGGCACGTGGTATGGGACTAGAGTAAACACAATCAAATTGCAAAGCATTATCTGTGAGATATTTTTTTAAGGCAAGAGCATTGTCAATACCTTCTTGAGTCAATGGGGAATCTAAACGTCCCTGCAACCTTTTTTGTTCATTCCAAAGAGTTTTAGAATGACGTGTTATATATATCTTCATATACGAAAAAATAAGGGATATCCCTTATTTATATTGATCATTAATGCTTTTCATAATTCGTTTGATTTGTGTTTCATTAGGTTTACGTCCCATTTCCATAAACATAGCACGAATCATTTTTTCATTAATTGGTGGATTCTTCTTTAAATTTCTTTTGAAGAAATAACGAGCAGCAAAGAATCCTATAACAAGACCTATTAAAAGTCCTAAAATTCCATATAACATTTTTCAATCCTCCATTCAATTACCAAATTATTATAACATAGTCCTATGCTTTTTGCAAAATTATTTCGTAATCATATAAAAATTTTTAGAAAAAGACGATATCATATCATATATATGATGATTGCTACCCTCTTCTTCTATTTGTAAATCATATTCATTCATGATAATTGTCATCTTTTCTTGAGTTATAGGATTAAAAAGCTGATGAATTCCATGATAATAGGAATAATGTTCACGTGATTGAATTTTATGTAAAAGTTTTTCTTTTTCGTTAACCATATTAGAAAAAATCAATTCTATCTGTTTAGTCTTATACATATTATCTTGTTCCTGATAAACTTGTTTCAAAAAATCAGGATACATATTTACAAATTCCACAAAACGTTCCTTAACGCAGACAATTTTATATTTCATATTCATCACCATATTTATTATAATCCTTTACCAATAAAAAATATGTCAAAAAAAAGAACCTATTACAGGTTCTTAAAGTGATAAGTATGTTTCAACAATGTTTTCCACAGTAAAACCATATTCTTGGATAACGATATTGGCTGGAGCACTTGCGCCAAATTGATTAACAGAAATAACTTTTCCGTCTAATCCTACATATTTATGCCAACCAAAATCACAAGCCATTTCAACAGCAAGACGTTTTCTGATATGTTTTGGTAAAACCTTTTCTTTATATGAATCATCCTGCTGATCAAATAATTCCATTGAAGGCATTGATACAACTCGAACATCTTTTCCTTGTTCTAATAACGCCTTTTGTGCCTGCATAGCTAATTCTACTTCGCTACCAGTTGCAATGATAATACCATCTAAATTGTCTTTTTCTTGAGAAACAACATATGCCCCATGACAAACATCTTCATAAGTTGCATGAGTGAAATTTGTTACATTTTGTCTTGTTAAGATAAGCGCAGTTGGACAATCATTTGTTTCAACCGCTTTTTTCCAAGCACCACACATTTCATAAGCATCAGCTGCTCTTATCACTTGAATATTTGGCATCGAACGTAACATTGCCAATTGTTCAACTGGTTGATGTGTTGGACCATCTTCCCCTACAGCAATTGAATCATGTGATAGAGGTAAAATAATAGGTAATTTCATTAAGCATGCCATTCTTAATGCAGCTTTGAAATAATCACTAAACACCATAAATCCACCAGCAGCAACCTTGATACCTTTGTGTAAAGTCATCCCATTCATTATTGCAACCATTGCAAATTCACGGATTCCAAAGAATAAATTACGTCCTCCATAATTCTCACAACTAAAACGTTCTGCATTTTTGATAATTGTTTTTGTAGAAGATGCTAAATCTGCAGTTCCTGATAGGAATGTTGGGTTTTGTGCTGCAATAGCATTGATTAATTTTTCACTTGTTACACGTGTTGCTTCACTTATACCATCTTGATATTCTTCTATAAAAGCAGTTTCATCAAAAGAATATTCATCATTTATATTTTGAAATAATTCCTGGTATAAATCAGGATATTCTGTTTTATATGTATCCATCATTTTGTTCCATTTATTATAAGCGCGTTTACCACGATTAAATACATTTTTCTTAAAATCATCATAAACTTCTTCAGGAACAAAGAAATTATCATATTCAAATCCATATTGTCTTTTTGCATATTGTCCATCTTCTTCTCCAAGAGGAGCACCATGAACTTTACTTGTTCCCTGATTTCGAGAACCAAATCCAATAATAGTATTCACGATAATTAAAGTCGGTTTATAAACTTCTTTTTTAGCTTTTTTGATTGCTTTTGCAATAGCTTCATAATCATTTCCATCTTGAACACAAATGACTTGCCAATTCATAGACTCATAACGTTTCTTTACATCTTCACTGAATGAATAATTTAAAGGACCGTCAAGAGTCACATTATTCGCATCATAAAGCACGATAAGCTTTCCTAATGAAAGATGCCCAGCCAATGATGAAGCCTCATAAGTGACACCTTCTTGCATATCTCCATCACCACATAATACATATGTATAGTGGTCAATCACTGGATAATCTTTTTTATTGTATCTTGTTGCTAAAAAAGCTTCAGCCATAGCCATTCCAACAGCCATTGGGATACCTTGACCTAAAGGTCCACTAGAAGCATCAACACCATCTGTCAGTTCTACTTCAGGATGTCCTGGTGTGCAGCTTCCCCATTGTCTGAATTGTTTCAAATCATCCATTGAAACTTGGAAACCAGATAAATGTAATAGGCTATATAACAGTGAAGACGCATGTCCACTTGCTAAAACAAAACGATCACGATTAATCCACTGAGAATGTGCTGGAAAAACTTTATATTCTTTTGTAAATAAGGAATATAAAGCTGGAGCAGATCCTAATACCATTCCAGGATGTCCTGAGTTGGCTTTATTAATCATATCTATCCCAAGTGATCTAATCGTTGCAATTGATAGTTCAGATTGATTCATTATCTCATTATTCCTCCTTCTAACACACTAACATTATACACAAAAACACATGAATATCAAACAAGATTTGACATAATCTAAGATTTCCTTAGTTTTTTCGTTTAGAAGGTGTTATATCATTCCCTTTAGGATCGACAACTTTGACATGCTGAAGCTGTTGTTTAAACCCTTTACGAAATAAACGAAGATATTCTTTACGTAATTCCTGTTGTCTTTTCTTTTCTTCCTCATTTAAACCTTCAGTTTTACTTTTTCTTGCAAGAGCATTAATCTCATTAATCATCTCATCACTTATTTTCTCCATGTTTTTCCTCCTCAAAAAGAAAAACCTAAGAGTTTTTTAGATTAATCCCTGGTATATGCAGGTGGGTATCTTGTGTCCAATTTTAGGATTCCTATTCAAGATAGGTTTTCAACACCATCAGACAACAGTCAGATTCCCTTATCTATCGTGTAGGAAATACATATATCTCTTAGGTCACTCACATTATAACATAAAAATAAATTGTGTAAATAGTGAAATCTTTCATTCTATAAAATGTCTTTATTTTTGTGATTGATTTTGCGGTAGAACAGTAAATGAACTGATATATTGTATATCAAATAAATCTTTTAATTGATTTAAATCATCTAATGTTAACTCATTTAAACAATCTATTAATTCAAAAATCATAACACCTTCAAAATAATATCGACTAAACATATTTGCAATAGCTTCAGGACTATTGAAAACAGATATCAAAATCCCCATTGTTTTTTTCTTTAGACGTTCAAAATCATCCTTAGAAATGGAATAATCATGAATATGTCTAACAAAATCATAAATCTTGTCTTTCAATTTATCAGGATATAGAGTATCTCCTCCTATTTGTAAGAAACAATAATCTCTTTCTTGTGTAAATTGAGCACTAAAACTATCATTAATCAATTCATCTGTTAGCCACTTCTCATATAATGAAGAACTCTTTGCAAAGAAAATATCTAATAATAAGTTCATACCTAATTCTCTTTTTAAACGTTCTTGTGGTGCTTGTAAAATATCATTTATTTTTAATGATACAATGATTTTAGGCATAGTTACATCCATATATAAAGTTGCATCATTTTGTGCTACTTCTAATGGTTCATTAACAACTTCTCTTTGAATAGGATTTTCTTTTTCAAAATGCTTATTTTCCTGGTTTCCTCTAATAAGTTGCATAGTTTGTTGAGGATCAATATTTCCTACCACAAATAGCATCATGTTACTAGGATGATAGAAAGTATGATAACATTTTTCTAATGTATCTTTATCAATAGAAGCAACTGTTTCAACAGTTCCTGCAATATCAATTTTCACAGGATGATGCTGATATAAGTTTTGAATACTTCCAAAATAGCATCGCCAGTCTGGATCATCATCATACATTCTGATTTCCTGATTGATGATTCCTTTTTCTTTTTCAACATTTTCATCTGTTAAATAAATATCTTGTACAAAATCAAGTAATAACTCAATACATTCTTTTTCATGACTTGTTGTACTAAATAAATATGCAGTTCTTGAAGAAGAAGTAAAAGCATTTGTATTCGCACCTAATCTTGCAAAGGCATCACTTGCATCACCATTTTCCATTTCAAACATTTTATGTTCTAAGAAATGAGCAATTCCATCAGGAACTTTTATCATTTCAGATTCATGTAGAGGAACAAAAGTCGTATCTATAGAACCAAAACGTGTAGAAAATAGACCATATGATTTGGAAAAAGCAACTTTAGGTAAAAGATAAACTTTTAATCCATTTTTCATTTCTTCATAATATAACGTTTCCTTTAATGTTGGATATTTAAATATTTTCATGGAACTCCTTTCCTGTAAGGAAGTAAATTGTATCCAGTTTTACTTTTTTAGCAACGTCAACAATTTCTTCTAAAGTTACATTCATTAATTTTTCAATATATTCTTCACTCGTTTCACGAATATGAGTGATGTCACGGTTATAAGCCAAGGCAATCATACTACTTGCTTCATCATTTGTCTTTTTTAAAGCATTTGTAAGCATCATTTTCGCGATTTTCATTTCTTCTTCACGAACATTTCCATTCTGTAAATCACTAAGCTGTTGATGAATCAAATCAAGAGTCTTTTGATAATCTTTCTGTTCAATTCCAGCATTGACAATCATCATGCCATTAAAAGCATCATAACTAGAAGAAATATAATAACATAAACTATGTTTCTCTCTTACAACCTGAAATAAACGTGATTGTGAAAATCCACCAAATATGGCATTAAAAACAGTAAATGCATAATGCTGTGGTGATGTAAAATCACATTGAATCTGGTATCCTAAATTCAACTTAGATTGCGTAATATCCTGTTTTTCAATGACTTCTAAAAGTTCATGACGAGGACTTTGAAAAATATATGCTGAAGGATAATCATAGTATTGTTCTGGAAATTGCAAAAGACGTTGAAAAATATCTACAATATTTTCTGGAATATCACCAACAACATAAATATGTTTTTCATCTTCAACAATACATTTTTTCATATACTGATAAAGCTGTTGAGGTGTAATCTTTTGAATTTCATTTTCATAACCAGTACTTGGAATACCCAACACTTGATCTCTACCCATATATTCAAACAATTTATCTAAAGAATATGAAAACTTATCATCTTTATTAGCTTGTAGTTTTTCTTTTAATTCTTTCTTTTTGAGTTGCACGATTGTTTCATCAAAACCATTGTCAACTATCAATGGACGATAAAATAAATCACTTAATAATTGTAATTGCTTTTCTAATAAGTTTTCTTTGGTAGGCAAGTAAGCATCATTCACAAAGCTTGTTGTCACATTGATAACGTGTGACTTCCCTTTTGTTGTAATATGTGTAGACAAGCTTGCTCCATAGTTTTCATCAAGATAACGCGCCAAAGATTTAGTAGATGGATAATCTTGTGTTGCTGCCATCATGACAAATGTTAATAATGTTCTCATTGTTGTTGTTTCTTTCGATAACGGACTTTGTAATCTTAATGAAATTGTCATTGTTTTAAATTTTTGAGTTGGAATAAGATGTAAAGTATATCCCGACATTTGATAGACGTTTTCCATAAATAACCTCCAATTCGTATACACATATATTATACTCAATTTTCAACAAATTAAAATAAAAAAGACCAAGAGATTCTCTTGATCTTAACGTTTACCTTTATCAAACGGTTCTCCTTCTGCACGTGGTGCAGCAGAATTTTTAGATGTAAAAGCTAATACAATAAGTGTTGCCACATATGGTGTGATTTTATAAAAGTAATTTGGAATAGCTAACGAAGCTAGGAATGGTAAACCGGCAGAAGCAATAGTTTTCATAAATCCAAAGAAGAAAGCTGCTCCAGCAATATGCCAAGGTTTCCATTGTCCAAAAATCAATACAGCTAATGCTAAGAACCCATAACCAGCAACGTCTGCATTAAAGTTTGTACTTGTAGGAACAATAAATATTAATCCTCCAATACCAGCTAAGAATCCTGAAATAAGCGTTCCAGCATAACGAATTTTATAAACATTAATACCAGCACTGTCAGCTGCTTGTGGTAATTCACCACAAGAACGTAATCTAAGTCCAAAACGTGTTTTATATAAAATCAGCCATGACAAAATCAAAATAAGAATTCCTAAAAAGTTTGTAATATATGTATTTTGGAAAAGGAACTCTCCAATAAATGGAATATCTCCAAAAACTGGAACTTTTGTAATTCTAAATGTATTAGAAAATTCAACCTGTTGTGTTTGTTGAACTAATCTAGCAACAAATATACAAAATGCAGGTGCAAACATATTCAATGCAGTCCCACTAATTGTTTGATCGGCTTTCATATTAATAGAGGCAATCGCATGGAATAAAGCAAATAATGTTCCAGATAAACCAGCAATAAGTAAAGCAATCAACAAACAAATTTGTGGATCCATTGCCTCTTGAAAAAAGTGAATGAAAAAGATTCCTGCAAATGCTCCAATAATCATCATACCCTCTAACGCAATATTAATAATACCACTACGTTCAGAGAATAAACCACCCAATGCAACAATTAAAAGTGGAATAAAGAAGAACATTGTCTGTTGAAATAAGAATAAAATATCACTCATATTATTGTCCCTCCTTTACTTTAGGTTTCTTCTTAAAATGGAAACCATTTGCTATAATACCCTTAACCATAAGTGCAAATGCTGAGAAATAAATAATAATTGCAATAATAATATCAACAATTTGTGGAATAAATCCATAAATTTGCATTAATGAACCACCAATTGTTAAATGAGCAATAAATAATCCAGCTGCTAAAATACCAAAAGGACTAGAAAGACCTAATAAAGCAACAGCTATACCATTAAATCCTTCAGGTGCTAAAGTATCTACAACTGCCAAACATTTTCCAGTTCCACCTAAATAAACCAAAGCACCACCAATACCAGCTAATGCTCCTGCAATCATCATAGAGCAAACAATTTTTTGTTTAGCATTAATACCAGCATACTTACTCGCATCACGATTAAAACCACAAGCCTTTAATTCATAACCAAGTACAGATTTGTTGAGAATGATATGAATAACAACAACGAGAATAATCGCAATAACAATACCTCCATTCACATTTGGAATAAGATGTTCAATTCCAAATTGTGGAATAACAGCACTTGAGGCTACTGGTAATGTTTCATTTTTATTAATATTAAATACTGTTAATGGAACGATATAATTAACTGTATACATTCCAATATAATTCATAATAATTGAAGCAATAACTTCATTAACATTTAAATAGGCTTTCATAATTCCTGGAACACATCCCCATAACGCTCCAGCTAATGCTGCAAAAAGAATAGCAACCAGCCAGTGAATAGCACCAGGAAGAAAAGTCCATTCGACACCAATATAAATAGCTACAAATGCCCCAACAACAAACTGTCCAGGAGTTCCAATGTTAAAAAGTCCTGTTTTAAAAGCAAATCCCACTGATAAACCAGTTAAAATAATAGGCGTTGCATTATTCAAAACTTGTCCAATTCCTCTTGTTCCATTACTAAAGCCACCTTGAATGAGAGTTAAAAACCCATTCAATGCGTTTGATGGATTCGCAATAATAATAACAATTAATCCTATAATTAACCCCGCAATAATCGCAGTGACAGAAGATGCAAAATTAAGTGATGCTTCAGATTTAAACAGCTTTTTCATTTGTATCACCTCTCTTACTTCCTGCCATATAAAGTCCTAATTCTTGTACAGTGATTTCTTTAGGATTAAGTTCCCCAACAATTTCACCTTCATAGATAACTAAAATTCTATCAGACAAATTCATAACTTCATCAAGCTCTAAAGAAACCAATAAAACAGCTTTTCCTTCATCTCTTTCACGAATGATTTGTTTATGAATATATTCAATAGCTCCTACATCCAATCCTCTTGTTGGTTGTACAGCAATTAAACAATCAGGATCTTTATCAATTTCTCTAGCAATAATTGCTTTTTGCTGATTACCACCAGACATGCTTCTAGCAATTGTTTTTGAACCTTGACCACTTCTTATATCGTATTGCTCAATCAATTTTTCAGAATATTTTTCAATTTCTTCAAATTTCAAAAAGCCATGCTGTGAAAATTGAGGTTCAAAATATCTTTGTAAAACCAAATTATAAGAAAGTGGATAATCCAAAACTAGTCCATGTTTATGACGATCTTCAGGGATATGTGAAATACCACTCACATTTCTTTGACGTATGGAAGCGTGTGTAATATCTTTTCCATTTAACGATATTGTCCCATCTAAAACAGGCATCAATCCTGTAATAGCTTGTACAAGTTCTGTTTGACCGTTACCGTCTATACCTGCGATACAAACAATCTCTCCTTTTCTTACAGAAAAGCTAACATTATTTACAGGATTTTTATGCCCTTTTTTACCTACTGAAAGATTTTTTACAACCAAAATATCATCTGTTGGATGTGACTCAGTTTTTTCAGTTGTTAAATTGATTTTTCGACCAACCATCATTTCAGACATTTCTTCTTTAGTTGTTGCGGCAACATCAATTGTTCCAATATATTTACCTTTTCTAAGTACAGTACAACGATCTGCCACTTCTTTAATTTCATTTAACTTATGTGTAATGAATAAGATAGATTTACCTTCTTTTGCTAAATCTCTCATGATTTGCATAAGTTCTTCAATTTCTTGTGGTGTTAAAACAGCGGTTGGTTCATCAAAAATCAAAACCTCATTATCACGATATAACATCTTAATAATTTCAACACGTTGTTGCATTCCCACAGTAATATCACTAATCAAGGCATCACAATCAACTTTTAAATTATAACGTTGAGAAATTTCTTCTACTTTTTTTCGAGCATTTTTCATATAAAGGAAACCATGTTTTGTATCTTCGGCACCTAAAACGATATTCTCTAAAACAGTAAAATTATGAACTAATTTAAAATGTTGGTGAACCATTCCAATTCCCAAGCTGTTTGCATCATTAGGATTATTAATTTGAACAACATGACCATTCTTTAAAATCTCTCCCTTTTCAGGTTGATATAGCCCAAACAAGACACTCATCAAAGTTGATTTTCCTGCACCATTTTCCCCCAGCAGTGCATGAATCTCACCTTTTCTTAATTCAATAGTCACGTCATCGTTTGCAATAATTCCCGGAAAAACTTTCGTAATATGTCGCATCTCGATAACGTTTTCCATTTTCTTCCTCCTTTTTTAATTTATCTTCATTATTTATTATAACTTAATTTTCAAGAAAATCACAACAATAAAATTCATTTAACAAAATAAGGCTTGAAAATTATGAATTTCAAGCCTTAACCATTTCAATTAATTTTCTATTGTTAATTCTACATTTGAACAATTTAAATCTTTTGGAGATTCAGCATCTTTGTTATTTTTAATTTTTACAGAACCATCAACAATTTTATCATAAATTGCATTATAATCAGCTTCAGTAAATTTTTCAAATTTAGAAGTTTCTAATGGTAAACCAACATCTCCATCTTTAGCACCTAAAACAATATTTTGTCCACCTCTAAATTGGATATTTGTATCATCAGTTTTATCGAAATCTCCACTATAAATAGATTCAAGAGCTTTTTGAACAGCATCACCTAATTTTTTATATGCAGAAGTGACAACTGTATCAGATTCAGAAGATTGATCAACGTCAACACCAATAACTTTTCCTACAGGATTACTTGCTTCAGCAGCAGCCATAACAGAGTTTCCTACAGAACCACCACATCCAAACACAATAGTGGCTCCATCTTTATACCATGAAGAAGCTTTTGTTTGAATTTCAGGAGTTGCACTAAATCCACCTGTATAATGATATTTCATTTTGACTGTAATACCTAATTCTTTAGCAGCATCATTAGCACCTTGAACATAACCATATCCAAAGTTCATAACAGCAGGTACTGCTTGTCCACCCATGAATCCTAAGCTTGTATTACCATCTTTAACAGCAGCATATCCAGCTAAATAACCAGATTGTTCTTCTTGGAAAGTAATACCGATTGTGTTCTTTTCAGTTTTATAGTCTTCATAACTTGCATCATGTGGGTTTCCATCAATTAAAATAAATTTAACATCAGGGTATTCAGTTTGTTTGATATAGATTGATTCTTCAAATAAATATCCAGGACACACAACAACTTTTGCTCCTGATTTTACAGCCTGATCAATAGAATTGTTGTATTCATCTGTTGTTGCATCAACAGGTTTGATGTATGTACATTCAATTCCATTTTTGTCTGCATATGCTTTAACACCTTCATATGTACCTTGGTTGAATGACTTATCATCAATAGTACCTTTGTCAGTTAACATAACAATTTCAGGCTTTGAACTAGATGCAGAATCACCTCCATCACCACCACATCCTACTAACACCATAGATAATGCCAATAAAGACGCAAACATTTTTTTCATATCTTGTTTTCCTCCTTTAACATTCTAACCATATTTTAACATTATTTTCACAAAATAAAAAGAGAAAACGACAAATATCTTTATATTCGTCATTCTCCCTTTTTTAGAATATTTTATTTTTATTGATATATTCAATGTTTTTTATAAATCTTCTTCATGATATTGTCGAATATAAACTTCACGAGGTTTACTACCAAGCTGTGGTCCAATAACCCCTTCTTCTTCCAAACGATCAATAATACGAGCTGCTTTATTATAACCTATTCTAAATTTACGTTGTAATAAAGATGTACTGGCCTTTTGAGCCTGAATAACAAATTCTCTACATTTTTCGTATTCTTCGTCTTCTTCATCAAAGTCATCACTTCCCTGTGTTGACGAAATAGACTTGACATTGACATATTTGTCTTCATAAACCGCTTCTTGTTGAGAAGAGACATAATGAACAATGGCTGACACTTCTTCATCACTTACAAAACACCCTTGAACACGCATTGGCGAAGATGATCCCATTGGTGAAAAAAGCATATCCCCTTTTCCTAATAGTTTTTCTGCTCCAGATGTATCCAAAATTGTACGTGAATCAATGCTTGATGACACTGCAAAAGCTATACGTGATGGTATATTGGCCTTAATGACACCTGTAATAATATCTGTAGAAGGTCTTTGAGTCGCAACTATCAAATGAATACCAGCTGCTCTAGCCATTTGTGATATACGCATAATACAATCTTCAACATCTTTACTGGCAACCATCATTAAATCAGCAACTTCATCTAAGATAATAACATGATAAGGTAAAATTTCTTTTGGTTCATCAGTATGATCTTCATTATATGTTTTCGCAAATTCATTATATCCTTGGATATTTCTTGCATTTACACTTGCAAACAAATCATAACGTCTTTCCATTTCAGCAACGACTTCTCGTAAAACTGCAGCTGCTTTTTTAGGATCAGTAACAACAGGTGCCAACAAATGAGGAATTCCATTATAAATAGATAATTCAACTTTTTTAGGATCGACTAAAATCAATTTCACCTCATCTGGTTTAGCTCGCATCAAAATAGATGAAATAATTGTATTGACACAAACAGATTTCCCTGAACCTGTTGCCCCTGCAATTAATAAATGAGGCATTTTATCCAATTGTGCAAAAACAGGTTTCCCAGACACATCTTTTCCTAATGCTACAACAAGTGGATTATGCTGATATTTTGAATTTGATAATAAACTTTTTAAAACATCTTTAAAACCAACCATTGCTGCGCTTTGATTAGGAACTTCAATTCCAACATAAGGTTTCCCTGGTATAGGAGCTTCAATTCTAATATCTGCCGTTGCTAATGCAAGCTTGATATCATCCTGTAACTGTAAGATTTTATTAACACGTGTACCAATTTCCAATTTCAATTCATACTTTGTAATTGTCGGTCCTATAAAAGCATTTTCTATTGTTGCATTGACCCCAAATTGTTTAAGAACATTGGTTAATCTTGCAGCGTTCTTGTTTGCTGCACTCTTTTCTTTAGAAACATTATGCGTTGATCTTGTTGACAACAATGATAGTGGCGGTAACTGATAGTGTGATAAATCTGTTTTCTTAGGTGGCTCTATGTAAGATTCTTGAGGACTTTCTTTTTCTTCTTTGATTTTTAAAGGTTTTTTTTCTTTAATATCTAATTTCATATTATCTTGATCAAATTCAAAAGCACTTGTCATTTCTGGATCAATCTTTTCTTCAACATCATCAAAAGCAGAATCAGGAAAAAGAGGAATTTCTTTATCTTTTGACAAGAAATCAAAGAAATGAGATTTCTTTTTTAAAACAATTGTTTGTACTGGTGTTTCTTCTTGTTTAGATACTTTTGGCTTTTTCTTCTTTGTTTTTTGATGTTGAAAATAAAGTTTACTAAAAATCAACGCCAAACCAATAATCAAAATAATAATTGATAAAATCAATGCACCTAAACTTTCAAACAGCGAACTAAAAACACCATATAAACAAATACCAATAAATCCACCTTTATTCATCTGTTGACTCTGAAGATATGTAGAAATAACCCCCATTCCACTTGCCTGTGGCTGACTAGGAATAGAAGCAATAGTCAACATACTGATAAAAATCGCATAAATACCAATTGCTTCTGGTCCATTCAAACGTGGAATTTGAGCCTTACATAATATATATATACAGACGACAAGAAGTGCTAAATAAACAACACCGTATAAATTTCCGGTTAAAAAAGCAACACAATTATGAATTCCCTGTCCAATAAATCCCAATCGTAAAGCTGATACAATAATAGCAAAGATCACAAATAAAATAATAATTCTCAAACGTAACTTTTCTTCCAAAATCTGATTCTTAGATTTTTTTGAACGCTTTGTTTTCGCCATTATGCTCACCTTCTTTCATTTTTCCATTATAACAAAATCTCACATTAATGAAAAGAAAAAGCAAGATTTCTCTTGCCTATATCTCGACAACAACACCAATAAAAACAGGTTTCTTGCCAGTTTCCTTTATAATATATTTCATTGACTGTTCTTTCATCATACTTCTTATTTCAGCAATTTCCATATCAGGATTATCTTTTAACTGACTAACAACTTTTTCACAAATTTCAATAACATGCTTAATAACATATTCAGAATCTTTTAAATAAACAAATCCTCGACTTTGACAATCCGTTTGAGCAACAATTTCTTTTGTTTCTCGTGATATTGTTAGTCCAACAATGACCACTCCATCATTTGCTAATTGAATACGATCATCAATGACCTTTTCACCAACATCACCAATACCGATACCATCAATCATGACATCATCAATCTCATACACATCACGACTTTGTAATAATTCTCCCTTTTCAAATGTTACACGTTCCCCATTATCCATAATAATGATATGCTTATCAGGGATTCCCATATCTTTGGCAATTTGTTGATTAAAGATAAAATGCTGATATTCACCTTTCATTGGAATATAGTATTTTGGTTTAAATATTTGAATAATAACTTTAATATCTTCTTTTGATGCATGCATAGAAAATAAATCTTTATTTTTTAACAGATGAACATGTGCATCTGTTTTATATAATCCATTATGTGCTTTATTAGCAATCTTTTCAGTACCTGGCAAGACTGGTGAAGCAACAATAAATGTATCACCTTTTCTTAATTTCAATAAGTCATCTCCACCATCAATAATATCACAAATATCATGATAGATACGACGTGGACTACCACTTAACAAAATAACATAGTTACTGTCATATTGTGGCTGACCAATTTTTTCTTTATCACCTAATAATGAATCAGGTACATTTAAAACAGGCTTTTTAGATCTTTGGGCAATTCTCAATAAACTATTTGTATTATCATATTTATCACGTCCATAAAAAACGATTTGACGTTTGTATTTTTTTGTAAGTTCAATAATTTCCTGAGTTCTAAAGACATTTTGCGCATAACTAGAAATAATGATTCTTTCATAGCTATCTTCAAATATATGATCAATCTTATTTGTCAGTTTATGATTTGGAGAAGTATATCCATCGTGTTTAGCACCTGACGATTCAACTAATAATGCCAAAACACCTTTCTTACCAATTTCCATCATTTTTTGAATATCACATTGAAATTCCTTTGGAGCACCAAAATCAATAATAAATTCACCACTATAAACAAGATAACCATAACTTGTCCAAAGTGCTACTCCAACACTTCCAGGAATAGAATGTGTCACTGGGAAAAATTCAACAGGAACACCTTCGATATCAATAGAAGCATTGCGATGAACAGCATGTAAATCCAAATCAATTTTTACATGATTATGACGTTGAAAACGTTCTATCATTTGTTTGATTAAAAGTGCTGTTAATTGTGGTGCATAAACAGGAGCATGAATGCTTTGAAGTAAATAAGGCAGTGCTGCCATAGCGTCATCATGACCATGTGTTATGATAATTGCCGCAACCTGATCAGCTCTTTCTTCTAAATATGTAAAACTAGGAATGATGATATCAACACCTAGTTTATCTGAATCAGGGAATCGAAATCCTGAATCTATTATAAAAATTTTATCATTAATTTCAAAACAATACATACTTTTACCCATTTCAGCTTGTCCACCCATAGGTATAAACTTTATGACATCATTTTTCATTTTTTCACCCTTTCTTTTCATGATTACTCTTTAATATCATTATACATTTGTTTTCTCTTTGTGTATAGATGTTTTCAAAAGTATGAATATCATATCATATTATATTCATGGCTTCAAATTATTTTTTTTGATAATTTTCTATAAGCGACTCTAACTCTTGTTGCAATTGTGGTGTAATACTTGTCAAAGGACTTCTTAATATATTTTGAATATAACCCATTTCACTTAAAATATACTTTACTGGAGCGGGATTTGGTTCTTTGAAAAGAAATTGGCTTAAAATCTTCAAATGTGCATCATCATATTGTTTTCTTTTTTGCATAATTCTTTCAATTAACGGATAATCAATATGACTTGCCACTGAAATAAGACCATCAATATGATATTGTAAACCTTCCAATAAAAGATGATCATCACCTAAATAAACTTTAAAATGCGGTAATGCTTTTTTTATTATTTTGATATCATCTAATGGTCCACATTGTTTCATTCCAATAATATTTTGATGCTTTGTTGCTAATCGAATGACAGTGGAAGGCGTAATACCAACTCCACAACGACTTGGAATATTATAAATCATTATTTTCTTATCTGTTGAAGCTCCAATCATATCAAAGTGCCTATAAATTCCTTCCTGATTCGGTTTTATATAATAGGGAACGATAACTAAAAAAGCATATATAGCCTGATTATCTTTATACATTTGAATATGTCTAATAACTTCGGCTGTACAATTTGAACAGATTCCTATAATAACACGAATATGTGGATATTTATCTAATATTCTTTCTACTAATACTCTCCTTTCTTCAAGCTTTAGTGTAGATGTTTCACCTGTTGTCCCACACAAAACAAAAGATTTGTTACCTTCATGTATCAATTTATCTAACAAACGAAATAATCCTGGATAATCAATAGACTGATCTTGATTGAATGGTGTTATTAAAGCTGTAAAGATTTCTTTCATTTAAATCTTCCTATACCCTAATAAAAAAGGTTGATTTTGCTGATGTTTCAATGCGAAATGTAATGTATCTAATACTTTATCTTTAGCCGCAATCATGCTTTGTGGCTTTCTTTGATAATCGTCTTGAAACATAGGAACAAAATAAAAATTTTTCTTATTAAAAAGCGAAAAAAGATGAACACCACTGTTAGATAGAATATCATTTGAATAAACCCCTAATACAATCGGAATTTGATTACGTAAACATGATTTAACCAACATTGTTACACAATTATCATTAATACCTAAATCTATTTTATTTAAAGTCGTAGCATCACAAGGATAGACAAGTACAGCATCCAATTGTGGTTTTGGTCCATAGACTTCAGCCTCTTGAATCGTTGTATGAATATCTTTATGAGTGATTTCTTTAATCTTTTCTTCTAGCTCTTCATGTGTATAAAAACGAGTATCTAGTTGATGCACATGTGGCGTTATAAAAACTTCTACATCATAATGTTGACAAACTTGTTTTAAAACTTCCAGCATATCATTCATACTACAAAATGAACCTGTTACAGCAAAACCAATTTTATACATTTTTCATCTTCTCCTTCATAAAATCTGTCATCATCCTACCAGCATACCCATATGCATATTTACTAGGAATAGATGGCAAGATAATACTATTGAAACCTTTTGATAATGCATAGTGATGATCTACACCATATGGATAGGAAGCAATGTCAAGAATCATCATAGATGTTGGAGCCTGATCAAGCTTAGATGATGTCACTACCTGCGATGGAATTGTATTAATCAAAACATCACAATCACTTAAATCCATATGATCCAAATGATACGGTTTAGCTCCTGCTTTTTCAATGTCTTCAAAAAGCTGACGATTTCTTATTCCTACATGAACATAGGCTTGTAAAGCTATGAAATCACGAACAATGACCTGCCCACAATGCCCATACCCCAGCACATGAATTTGACTGTGATATATAGGAAAACGACGATGTGAAATCAAATAGGAAATGACACCTTCAGCCGTCAAAACACTATTTTTATCAACAAAATCTTCCTCATCTAAAAAAGCATAATATTGAAAACCATATTGTTTAGATAATGCATCTAAATAATCATTATGAATCATTGTTATGATTATTGTCTGTGGATGCAGCTGTTTCCATGTTTTTTCATCAACAATAATTGTATCACGATGTAATAAAAGTCGATTTTTTCGATCAATTCCTTTTAAACCCAAATAAATCATTTGACAATAACGCAAATCTTTCCATTCATCAGTTACATAATATCCATTTTTCACCAATTCTTCCATGACTTCCTGTCCACGTAAATCATCATGATTAACAAAAATCAGCATTCCTAGTCACCTCATTTTAAAATATGAATTATTTTCCAATTGGTGACATTTTCCCATCAATAAAATATGAATAAATTGATGCAAGTGCGGTAAAATAAAATCAATATGATCTTTTCATGTATCTTTATTCTTTTCTATGTTTAGAATTTTCCTTTTTATTTTTTTTAAAAAGTATATAATTTTAAAGAGGTGTCTATATGTCTTATATTTTAATCTTTCTTTCAACATTATTTATTGCTACACGTAAAGATGTGATGTATGAGAATATTACAGACGTGTCTACATTACCAGAATATCATCTTCTCGTTGTTGTTTATACAATTGTCTGTGCATTTTATTTTGCATATCAGACTTATCGTCATTTTCAATATTTAAATTATTATCCAAAATATATTCCCTATCTTATTGTTTTTACAACTTTCATAATGTGTATTGGTGCCATATGTCCGTATTCAAATGATCAATCATGGCTATCACAACTCCATGTCTATGCTTCGATGATTTCATCACTATTTTTTATTGTGATATTACAAATCTATACACATTATCTTTCTATTCAATATCCATCCATTTACATTCAAACTCACTGGATTTTTCATTGTGGTTTACAAGTGCTGATTATTTTATTTATAGTCAGTGGTCATGTAAGTGGAATCCTAGAAATTCTTTATGTCTTTTTTATTTGTCTATACCTTTTCTTAATTGATCAATATAGAATCAAAGGTGAATCACTGCAATGATTCACCTTTAAAAATAATAATATTATTATCCATAACCAACGCTATGTAATTCCCATATGCCTTGATTATTTTTAATACAAACATATTGATATCCGGATGCATGATAGTTTCCTATAAATCCAGATGGTATGTTAAAGAATCCTGTATGGAATTCTAGATAAACAACTATAGCGTCCTGATATCCATAACCATTAATAAGTCTATTTTCCGTCTCTTGACTTTCTTTACCATCATAATGAACTCGAGTCACTGTAATCCCGTCTTGACTTATAAAATCAACAGCTTCATTCATAATCAATTGAATCTCGTCATTTTTATGCCTTGTATTATTGAATATATCTCTTTTAATTTCTATAGGCTGATGAATGAATATTGTGATAAGAGAGATTATAACGACTACTGATAATATTATACCTTTTGTTTTCTCCTTCATCTTTTTCCTCCTTATTTACATTCAATATTACAAAAGCAATGTGAAAATATAATGAAAAAACAAAAATTTTATGAATAATATTATACTGTTTTTTATAAACAAACATTTTATTATTTTATTCATATTCAGTGATACATAATTAGCATTATTCATTTCATCAAAAAAAAGTAAGCCTATAAGCTTACTAAACTCAAAATCTTAGGGACAAAAATAATAAGCCCTATAACAACTGAAGCAATTGCACTTATTAAAACAGCACCTGCTGCAGTATCCTTTGCTATTTTAGCAAGAGGATGATATTCTTGCGTACATAAATCGACAACCGCTTCAATAGCAGTATTGACTAGCTCTAAAGAAATAACGAGTCCAAACAACAAAATACAAACTAACCACTCTGTAATAGATAATTGAAAAAGGAAACCACATATAATAACCAAAAACATAAATACTAAATGTATTTTAATATTTCTTTCTTTTTGAATACATTGAATAATACCAGATATAGCATATCCTAAACTTTTATAAAATGGATCTTTGTGCATAGTCTTTTCTCCTTTAAAAAATTATATCATAGAAAAAAAGCAGACTCCACTTTTTTAACAAAAAAACCCTGATAAATCAGGGTCAATGGAGTCAACTTAGTAAGTTGGCTCTTTTTTATTTTTTTGGAAATAAAAGAGTGTCTTTTTTACTTGTAGTTAAGTATAATTATCTATTTATTATCTTATTTCCTTTACTTTTGT
>NZ_NFHI01000024.1:0-38978 GCF_002159255.1 Massilimicrobiota sp. An80 | reverse complement strand
CATCTATCATCTGGTAACGACAAATCAGCAGTTTGATGCATCGTTACTGAGATAGAAAGAAAATGAAACCGTATTCATAAAAAGTCTATTCCATAGGCTGTTTTCGTCATGCCCAAAAACACAAATCATATTCACATTTCAAAGATCTTACATATTGATGAGCTACCATAATCAAATCATTTAACATTTTCAAACTTTTTCATCAAATGACTTGAATTTTATATAGTTAGCTCCTTGATTTCTTTTCTATTATATAGCAATCATCTACAAGACTCAAAGAATTATTTTAAGAATATGAAAAAAACACTTCCATTTTTATTTTTCGAGTATAATCATGTATAGGAGGTAATTTTTTATGATTAATCAATTAATAGTGAATGCTGATGATTTTGGAATGACACAAGCCAATACCATTGGTATACTTGTAGGGCATAGTCAAGGCATTATTACTTCAACAACATGTATGATGAATATGCCCTATGCTGAGTTTGCTTTAAAACAAGCTAAAAAATTCCCACAACTGGGAGTTGGAGTTCACCTGGTATTAACCGTTGGTCGTCCTTTAGTAGAAGGAGCTCAATCCTATACAGATCAAAATGGAGATTTTATTCGACCAAAAGATTATCCTGATGGAAAACCACATGCTAATCAAGATGAACTTTATCGTGAATGGAAAGCTCAAATAGACAAATTTATTGAAATAGCCGGACATAAGCCAACACATATTGATTCACACCATCATGTCCATCTATTACCATGGCATTTGGATGTTACAAAACGATTAGCTTTAGAATATGATTTACCTATTCGCCAACGTGAACAAGTCCTTGATACATATCCTTATATTCCTGTTTATGATCAGATGTATAATGATGATGCCAATTATCAATATTTTACACAAATTCTTTCATCCTATCATGGACCTTTGGAATTCATGTGTCACCCTGCTTATCTTGATCAAAGACTCTATGATATGTCCAGCTATAACTTACCACGTATAAAAGAACTTGAACTTTTAACTTCACCAGAAATCAAAACTTTCATACAAGAAAATCATATTAAACTTATTAATTTTTCTGATCTTCCACATAATCATTTATAATTTGACAAAAGATTCTTGCATTCTTGTAAAAAAATGTTAAAATAGATATGTCCGTAGAGATACGGATATGGTGAGGAAGAAGAGCAAGGTGGAAGTTATTTGGTAGAGAGATGGAGATTGTAGTTCATATAATACAAAACTTTCGAAAAATAATAACACAAAAAAGAGATTGTAAGTCGAACTTATAATCTCTTTTTTCTTTATCGAAAAGATTTTTTATAACTTTTCATGACCCTCTATTTGATTTAATACCCCTAATATGGCTAAAAACAATCCTGGAACAATCAATCCCAAATAATCCACTCTTATCACCACCAAGGTTATTTTAACATTCCTTTCAAAAAGAAGTGTTAAAACAAGGTAAAAAGATTTTTCAAATTGTGTTATTTACCATTTTTTATGAAGATCTTCTTTGGTAATAGGTCGAATCACCTGACATGGATTCCCTGCAGCGATTACATATGGAGGAATATCATGAGTGACAACACTCCCTGCTCCAATGATAGCACCCTGATTAATCTTAACACCTGGTAAAATAGTCACATTCCCACCTATCCAGACATAATCATAAATTTTAACTGGACGTGCATATTCTAAGCCTTGCATCCTTTGTCCTTCATGAAAAGGATAAGAAGCAGTATAGATATTCACATTTGGTCCCATGACAACATGATCTCCAATCTCTACAAGTCCCTGATCTAAAATGGTGAGATTAACATCACTATAAAAATCAATACCAACTGTAATATGGTAACCATACTGACAATAAAAAGGTGGTTCAATCCATAATTCACCTTTACAATTCAATAATTTCTTTAATAAAATATCTTTTTCTTCTTTTTGAACAGGAGTATAACGATTATATTCATAGAGCATTCGTTTGCAAATTTCTCTTTCATGATATAATTCCTGATCATATGACTGGTATAAATGCCCAGCCTTCATTTTTTCTTTTTCACTCATTTATTTTCATCCTTTATTATTTTTTCTATATGTTCAATCATCGCCTGACAGTCATAAGTAGCAAAAATAGAAGCATCTATATTATCTACTAAAACAGGTTTCAATTTTTGCGATAACTCATGTTGTTTATACCTGAGTTGAGGAGCGATGAGAATCAAATCATATTTTTGATAAACATTTTCTAACTGATAAACTGCTGTTGCATCAACATGATAAGGCAAATGATTTAACTGACAATATTTATTTAAGTTTTCAGCAAAATATCCCGTTGTCATACCACCTGAACAACATAATAAAATATGATAATTTGGCTTTTCATCTTCAAGCAGTTTTTCCATCATACGATGAAACAGATTGGTTGCATAATGAAAGTTATAAAACTGATAATGTAAATAAAATAACAGTTCTTCTCCTTCCATAATCGCTTCTTCTACAATTCCTATAGGCCAAACAACAAATCTGGCAACACGATTTTTATAATAAATTTTATAAGTTCTTGAATCATATTTTTCTAGCTTTAAGCGAGGATCACTTGTCACCTGATAATAAACCCATTTTCTAAAGACTTCTAAATCTTCCTGTTTATAAAAAGTTTCCATTGCCCTCACCACCATATGTCTATTATACTAAACTTTCATCAAAATACCAACTACATAAAAAAGAGAAAATCTCATCTCGATTTTCCCAAATGATTTTTCTTCATCTATTTTCATGTTCCATGTTTTTCACATCTTCTAAGAGACTTTCTGTTGTTTATAAATTCCGTAACTTTACATAATCATTACAATCATAAACGACAAGGTTTCTATTTCCTCGGCAATATTTTATCATTTATACCACTTCTTGTATATTTAGGTATAAAAATGACAACTCTATCTACAATAATACATAATGTTTAATCTTTTGATAATCGCATATTTCATATAAAAAAGAATGAATATTGATCATTCATTCTCTGTATCATTTCATATCGTTATGAGTTTTTTTTATGATTTAACTGATAAATCTTTCTTTCCAAAGACACAAAGAAATGTTCTTTGGGACTTTGATCAAAATGTATCAAATAGAAAGATAAAACAAGCCCGCCAATCACAGCAACCAGCATATCTGTCAATGTATCATGGACACCACTTGTCCAATGATTAATAGCATCATAGTTAAAAAAGACTAACAAAGCATATTCATAAAACTCCCATAATAAAGCCACTAAAGCATTAACAGCATTCAAAAATAGAAACATCAGACTTTGACGATGATCTTCTCTCAAAAAATATTTATAGATAAAATATATCAATTCACAAATGACAACACCACTGGCACAATGTATAAATTTATCATAATAGGGCGTTGAATAGCCTCCAAGGCAACTTCCCCAAAGACTGGCAAAATAAACAAAAACAAGATTAATGATATAAAATTCTAATGGAACTTTGATATGTAATATTTTCATGAGTACAGGTAAAATCCACGGTGTCAGACAGGCAACAAAAGTCATTCCAAAATACTTTCCTTGCCAATTGACATAAAAAGCATATATTAAAGTGACAATATAAATGATTAAACAGCTATACCATATGGTTTTTAATTTTTTCATAATGACACCTCTTTTTTATATTGTATCATTATTTCTTAATGTTTGTGACTAAAGAAATTTCTTTTTTGTTTATTTTTTAATAAAATCAATTTTCCAAATTCACCATCCGCTAATAAATCACCCTTTTTAAGATTCTTTGATGCAGCGAACCTTTCAAAGTATGTATATTCTGTTTGATTATCATAACATTGACACTTAATCATATCATCATTCACAATTTCAACAATATACTGTGATTTTATCCCTGTTTGTTTTTTTAACATCTTCATCCTCTTTTCCTGATTATATGTCTATGATTGATCATTCATATTACAATCATAGAATTTTTCAACAATACGCATAAAGAAAGGTAACTCCTGACGATTTCTATGAGCAATCATTTCCAATAGCACTACACATCCACCACCAAGTGCACAAAGCATATCTGTCATGGCATCATGGACACCTGTTGTGTAATGTAGAATACAGTCATTATTGAAAAAGACAAGCATAAAATATTCATAAAACTCCCAAATAACAGCAATTGACAAATTAACTGTCATCATAAATATAAAAAAAAGAATATAATCCTGCTTATTATAAATAGTGCGTTGTTTTTTTATCATACAATAAAGAATCATTGCGATAATACTGGCAAGAATTCCACTGAAAAAATGGACAATTTTATCATAGAAAGGTAATGTATACCCAGCTAATGAACTTCCTACCAGTGAAGCAAAGTATATAAAAATCACATTAATGATTTTGATTTCATCTGTCATTTTCAAATGAAACAAACGCATAAGAATTGGAAAAAGCCATGGTGTTATACAGGCAACAAAACACATCATGATATCTTTGAGATTTCCTTTTTGTATATTTAAAACAAAAGCAAATAAAAGCGTCACGATATAAATACCACTAACAAAATACAATAGTTTTGTCTGTTTAGTTTTCATATATCTCCTTCTCACTCCTTATTTACAAAAATAAATTAATAAAAATCTTTTGAATTTAAAACACAAAGAAATCATATCTTTTTGTATCTCAACTTCCATTTAAGGTATACAATATTGCATCACATATAGGCAATCAAATATAAAATGATGAAAATCTTTGACTTTTTTTACAAGTACATAACTGATATAAACATAAAGCATACATTCAGTGAAAATACATGAAACTTCAATACTATAAAAATATATTCTTTCTACTTCTATAATTCCCATCTTCTACTATTCTAAGCAAAACGATAAGACTAGTTAAATCAAAAACGTCTTTAGTCTGTTCGCACTTTGATCTAATAACAACAAAAATATACGACTGTGATAATCAATAAAACCTTAATCAATTTTTAATTTTCTTCTATCTACCATGGATTTCCTCTGCTTATAACATATAAGAATTTCAAATAAAATATGATACTTGCATTAAATATCTGCATTCAATTTTTCATCTCTCGAATGTCAAGAAAAACAATTCTTTTCTCATTATTAATATATGATTATTTTTTTAATTTAATAGAAAAAGATATGAATCTTTCGCAAATTTTTAATCAAATTAGCTCAGTTCATATCTCTTATAAAAATGATTCAGCCCATGTTTTTAATGTATCCACATCAACCTGACTATCAAAGCGACGTCCTTGACATAATTTGGCATTGCCACAAGAAACTTTTAATTCCTGAGTGGTATTTCCCATACCACTGCCTCCTGATGTTGCAAAAGGAATAATTGTTTTACCTGATAAGTCATATTGTTCTAAAAATGTATTGATAATCGTTGGTGCCACATACCACCAGATTGGAAAACCAATAAAAATCACATCATAATCATCCATATTTTTAACTTCATTTTGAATAGCTGGACGATATGCTTTATTTTTCATTTCTTGACTGCTTCGACTTTGTGGATTCGTCCAATCTAAATCTGCTTGACTATAAGGTTGAGCTGGTATGATCTCATGTAAATCCCCATCAATAGCTTGAGATAGTTTTTGAGCCACTCTTGCAGTGACTCCACTTGCTGAAAAATAAGACACTAAAATTTTTTTCATTTCCATCACTCCTATTCTCCAAAATATAAGGCAATTTCTTCCATTCTTTGCATTTGATCAACATGGAAAGGACAACGATGATTGCAATGTCCACATTGCACACAGGCACTTGCTTTCTTTTCTAAATGGTGATAGTGATCTTTAGCTAAATCATCACCTAATAAAGATAGATCGTAATATTTATTCATCAAAGCAATATCTAAGCCCATAGGGCAAGGATGACAATGTTTGCAATAAACACATTTTCCTTGATGTTCTACAGCATCAAATGTTGAAATAACAGTATAATCCTTATCTTTATCACTGGCCTGTGTATATTTTAAAATTTCTTTTAAATCATCACGATTTCTAACACCAGGTAAGACAGTCACAACACCTGGCTTATCTAATGCATATTGAAGACATTGAATACGTGTTAAGGCCTGCGGAAAAGGTGATTTGTTTGCATCCAAGAGCTGTCCTGCACTAAAGGCTTTCATAACTGAAATAGCGACTCCTTCTTTTTCACAGCGCTGATATAAAGCCATTCTCTCATCAGTCTGACCAATGGCATATTCACCATGTTTATAATCATAAGCGGGATTAATACTAAACATCACCATATCTAATATATGCATATTTAAGACTTTATGCACAATTTCAGGAGTATGTGATGATAGTCCAATATGCTTGACAATCCCCTGTTTTTTTAATTCTTGAATATAATCAATAACACCCGCTTTTTCAATCGCTTTTAAATCTGCTTCTTCATCAATACAATGAATAAAACCAAAATCAATATAATCCGTCTGCAACATTTCTAACTGCCATTGAATAGATTGTTTGATCTTATCTAAATTTGTTGTCCATCCATATTCACCTGTTTCATAATTAGCTCCAAAATGAATCTGTAAATAAACTTTTTCTCTTTGTCCTTTGATAGCCTGACCAATTGCCTGAAATGTTTTAGCATGTCCACTTGCTAAATCTAGATAATTCACACCTTGATCAATAGCTTCTTGAATCGTCGCAATGATTTCTTCATCACTTGATTCTCCAAGTGAACTGGTTCCTAAACCAATCACACTAATTTTTTCATTTCCATGTGGTAATTGTCTATATTCCATGGATTTCAACTCCTTTGCATATAAATAAATTGTAAAATCATCATCTCTTCGATATTGATCTAATCGTTTCATTTGATGATGATCATAAAATTCATAAGAACAGCTTGTATCGGTATACAAAATATAATGGGAACAGTTTTCTTTTTGGAATAAACATTCTGCATACTCATAAAGCTTCGTTCCTAATCCCTGATGCTGATATGTCTCATCAACCATAAATAAAACAATCTCTCCATCATAGTTTTGATGCATCTTTTGTAATAACTGTTCACAGTTTTGATGATAGTTTTGCATCATTTGACGATAGGAAGAAATCAAATGGAAATCATCATGTTGATGATAGAGAAGATTTTGATATTCTTTTGGAATCAGAATTTTCTCTTTTTTAGATAAAGATAATGCTAAAAAACCAACAATACGCTGTTGTTTGGTTGCTATAAATAAATCTGTGGAATGCAATAAAACATCATAAAAATATTCTTGTGAGAAAATCATGCCATTTTTTAAACTTTTAAACATGCGATCTAATTTCCAGACCTGACAGATCATTTCTACAATTCTTGATGTCTCTTTCCATTGAAATCTTTCTATTTGCATAATGCCACCACAACTTTCATCTTTATTTTATATCAACCCTTTCTTCTCTTCAAATACTTATATTTCATATTCAACCATGCTTATAAAGCATAATAATAAAAGAGCCACTTATAAAAGCGATTCTTATTCTAAATATTCTTTAATTGAACTCATTTTATCATCTAAATCATTACACATCTGTGCACATTCCAATAACTGATAAGCTATGTAACTTTCTTTATCGTCATCAATGACTTTTTTATATCTCAATTTATGTTCTAGACTGGCCCAAAAATCCATCGCTAAAGTACGGAACTGAACTTCGACTTTCACCCATTTTTTCTCATTCTCTAAAAAAATCGGAACTTCAACAATCAAATGCAAACTGCGATAACCATTGGCTTTAGGATTTTGAATATAGTCTTTTTTCTTGACTAAACGAATATCATCTTGTTGTAATAAACATTGAGCCAAATGATAGATATCCTGTTTAAATGAACAGACAACACGTAATCCCGCAATATCATAAAGATATTTTTCCATTGTTTCAACATTAATCGGATAGCCCTTTAACTTCAGTTTCTTTGTAATACTTGCATTAGATTTTAAGCGAGAGTGAATAGATTCAATAGGATTACGGTCATAACAAAGAGAAAGTTCTTCATTTAAAACTCTATATTTTGTTTCTACTTCCATGATGGCACAACGATAATAAGCCATCATTTGTTTATGTGGCAGAATTTCTTCCTGCCACTCATCGCTCATCACTTCATCAATAAATGCATCTTTAAACTGTTCAATAACCATGTAACTTTCCTTTCTTATGATTGTTTTGTTTGCATTTCTTTCATCTTATTTTTCATTTCAAAATAGAACATTGTTGATGTTGTTAAAACAGCAATTGTATCAGCAATAGGTTCTGCTAAAAAGACTGCAAAAACCTGATCTGATATAAACATAGGTAAAATATAAATCAAAGGAATTAAAACCAAGATTTTTCTAAAGACTGCCAAAAATGCACTCTTTTTTGAATTTCCAAAGGCGATAAATGTCTGTTGACATGAAATTTGGATACCCATTAATAAGACTCCAGCCATATAAATTCTTAATGCCCAAATTGTGATTTCTGTTAATTGTGGATCACTTGTAAAAATCGCAACAAATAAACTTGGGAAAATCATAATCAATAACCATAGTATAGATGAATATGAAAAACATGAAATGGTTTGAAGTTTAAATGCTTTTTGAACACGATCACCTTGTTTAGCACCATAGTTATAACTGATAATAGGTTGTCCCCCTTGTGTTAAACCTTGTAATGGTAACATGGCAAATTGCATAACACTTGATAAGATTGTCATAGCGCCAACAGCTAAATCTCCACCATATTTTAATAATGATGAGTTAAAGCATAATACCAAAACACTTTCAGTAGCCTGCATTGCAAAAGGAGCAACACCTAAAGCAATACATGGTAATAAAATATGAAAATTGATTTTTAAATTTTCTCTTTTTAATTTTAAAATCGTATTTTTTCCTGATAAGAACCAGAATGCCCAAATGGCACTTAAAGCTTGTGACATGACTGTCGCAACTGCTGCACCTTGTACCCCCATATTCAATCCAAAAATAAAAATAGGGTCTAAAACAATATTTGTGACAGCTCCAATAACAACAGTTAACATACTAATTTTTGAAAATCCTTGTGCTGATATAAAGGCATTTAACCCTAATGTCAACTGTACAAAGATTGTTCCAATCGCATAAATAGTCATATAATCCATGGCATAACCAATTGTATTTTCACTCGCTCCAAAAAGATATAATAATGGTTCTTGAAAAATTAAAACCAAAACTGTCAATAAAACGGCAATAATCATGAGTGATGTTGTACAGTTACCTAAAATTTTTTCAGCCGTATCATTGTCTTTTTTCCCCATGAAGATACTAGCTCGTGGTGCTCCTCCCATACCAAATAAGTATGCAAAAGCAGAAATAATCATGATAATAGGAAAACAGACTCCTACCCCTGTTAAAGCTGCAGAACCAACTTCTGGAATATGTCCTATATACATACGATCGACCATGTTATATAAAGCATTGACAACCTGCGATGTAATAGCCGGTACAGCCAAAATAAACAATAAATGTCCTACGGGTTCTTTTCCTAAGTCCACTTCTTGTGACATTTTTAATTTCATAAACATACCTCCTCATTTTTTTCTTTAAAGTGATCTCTTATTTTTATTAGCGTTTCTTCCATCTTTTTGATATCTTCTTTTGGAATTTCTGATAAAATATCTTCATTAATTTTTCGAATTTCTTTTTTTAAAATCTTTATCTCCTCAATTGCATCGGCTGTTAAATAAATATGTTGAATACGTCGATCAGTGACATCACTTTCTATACGAATCAGCTCTTTTTTCACCAAGCTTTCTACACTACGACTAATGAGTCCCTTAGAAACTCCTAAAAAGACATTTAACTGTGTACTTGTTGTAATACTTGGATTATTTGATAATAAAATTAAGATATTCATTTCATTAGGCGATAATTTCAAATCTTTCAATCTCTCATTTAAAACACGTGCATAATACTTTCTAATCTGTATTGAATAATCTAATAATGTTTCAATGTTCGTTTTCATATCTCACCTCATTAGTTTACTTGTATATTGTTTACACCTAAACAATATACTCTTATTTTATGAAAATTGCAACAAAAAAGGTGTAACATTTCGTTACACCAATTGCTTTAATAACTGTTCAAATAAATCAATATCATCTTTTATCATATCAATAGAATTTTGCCAGAATGCTGGATCCTGTAAATCAATACCAACACTCTTACCCACATCTTCTAAACTCATTTTTCCTGTTAATGATAAGAAATGTTCATACGTATCAGCAAATGTAGCACCTTGTTTTTGATATAAACCATATAATCCTTTTGCAAGTAATAAACCAAATGCATAAGGAAAATTATAAAACGCATAATCAGCTTCATAATAATGTGGTTTCCATGTCCACATATAAGGATGTAGGTAACGATGATCCAAACCATGACCATAGGCTTCTTTTTGAGCTTCTAACATTAACGCTTTGATTTCTTCAACACTTAATGGTCCTTCTTGACGCTTTTCAATCAATCGACTTTCAAACAAGTAACGTGAATAAATATCCACAATCACCTGTGCACAATCACAGAGTTCATTTTCTAAAATAAACAATTTGTCTTTTGCATCAGCAGATTTGAGCGCTGCCTTTTTGATAATTGTTTCGCAAAATGTTGAAGCTGTTTCAGCAATAGGCATTGGATAGTCAGCATTTAAAGCTGTTTGTGTATTTAAACACTCACCATGAAATCCATGTCCAAGTTCATGACCTAAAGTAATAGTATCACCAAACTCATTTCCATAATTTAATAAGAAACGACTTTCCTGAATACAATGTAAATTATGACAGAAAGCCCCTCCAACTTTTCCCGTTCTTGGATAAACATCAATCCATTGATTTTCAATAGCCTTCTTGGCATAATCTCCTAAATGCTTTGAAAAAGTATAAAACTGTTCTACAACAAATTGACTACCTTTTTCAAAAGGATAAGACATATCACTTTCTACAATTGGAGCATATAATTCATACCAAGGCAATCCATCCGTATAACCTAACGCTTGAGCCTTTAATTGAAAATATCTTTCAAACATAGGTAAAGCTTTTTTCATCGTAGAAATCAAAACATCCAATGTCTTTTGTGACATTCTGGAATCTATCAAAGTACGCTGTAAAACAGAATCATAACCTCGAAGATTGGCACTTGTTATGGCTTCACCTTTAATTGCATTCAAAGCACTCGCAACACCTTGTTCTACTTGTAAATAAGATGCTATCTCGGCTTCATATGCTTTCTTTCTCACCTCTTTATCCTTTGAATAAGCCATATTTAAAACTTCTGTCAAAGGATACTCCTTACCATCCATAGATACTTTCATAGAAGCAATTAACTGATCTTTATATTTCAACCAGGCACTTGAGCCAGTTGTTTTCATTTGAGCCAAAATCTTTTCTCCCTCATCACTTAATAAATAACGATTATGTTCTTGTGTTTCTTTTAAAACAAAAAGATGTCCTTGAATATAAGAATCTTGAATATGATCCAAATCAAACTGACCAATCCAACGATCAATTTTTGCCTGTGCATCTGCAAAACCTGCTAAAAGATTTTCAATAACAGATGAATATTTCAAAGCATCCTGATTCGTTGTATCACTACTCATTGTCAATGATATAAAAGCATATATTTTTTCTACCAGATCCGAAAATTGATTGGATTGTTCTAAATATGACTTTAAATTGTCTTCTGTTTTTTCCTTTTGAGAATATTCCTGCATATCTTCTAACATTTGTTTTAATGTTTCAATATCATTTAAAAATGATTGATCTTGAAAAGATAAATATAATTGATCTAAATTCCAACGTTTCTCCATAATAACCTCCTTATTTATATTCATTATATACTTTTTTCATATTTTTTTTCTATAAAAACTTACTAAATTTCTGATTATCTTTTCATAAGATGGTAAATGTCGGTATAGCCTGTATTTTAGGGCTTTATCGGCATTTTCCTTTGGGAAGATACTCTGCATAAACTGTCTTTTGAAATGAAAAAAGCACTGAAAAACCAGAGAACTATCTAATTGAATATTTTCAGATAGCAGTCTTTGTTTCCAATGCATCGAATACTGTTTCTTTATGTAAGAAATATTAGATTCATCTATATTTGGATTTTCAATCATAAGCTGATTCAAATCCTGCATAGAATTTGAGCGAATAATGGATAGAGTGTCATGAAATAGAATTTGACTATAAGGAATAATGACAGATAGTAAAAATGCATGTGTATGATGACAATGCTTACATATTCTGTTTTATATCATTTGATGGCTGATCAGAGGATTGCTGTAATCGCTCCCACTGCAAGACAGGCGGGCAGGCCAAGAAGCATACCAATACAGGACTGCCTGATATGAAAACGATAGTCCTTATATTCTTCCATATCCTCTGTGCCTGGTATCCTGACTTTTTTCGAATGGCAAAACCAGATGCAATCAAGTATCAGAGCGTCATACCAATCAATGATCAGCCAGATCAGGTAGGAATCCCGAAACCCTTTCCAGAATGTATCCGCTCCATTAAACTGTTTCAGGACAACAGCGAAGATGAACACAAAAGCAAGCAGGGCGATCCCCTTTCGGAGGATATCTGCCCTGGTAAAGCGTTGTTCTCTTTTTTCGATCAATCCTAATTCCATACATTTCTCCCGTATGGCCGGGGGATAATCTCCCACTGAGGTAAGGGGATTTTTCAGCGTCAGTGACACAATCAGAACTGTGAATAATAAGATACCAATCAGACTTTCTATCATGACCGCCATATTCACTTTACCTCCGATATCCATTTTATCGTTTTATGGAAAGCGTCTTCACGGCTGCGCCTGCAATCTTCCGGATATTGTCTCTCAATTTTAAACATTTTCAGCTTAGATGGATTTAATGGAACAAGAATGTGGCTTGCTTTTTCATATTCCAAGACATCCACCCGGAAAGCAAACCGGTGTTTTTCCAGGCGGTTTACCATATATGCCACTGCCTCTTTGCTGGGCCACATGAGATCTTCCTTTGCGTAAATAAATAAAATGTTTCCCTGAATGTTCTCCACATGAATGGCTGTATCCTCATCAAAATGTTTCAGTGGTTCTTCGTAGATGTAGGATAACTCGAACTGCTGATGGAGGATGAGGTTCCGGATTGCCGGCCCATATTTCAGATGCGCTGTCATACACGGAAAATCTTTTCCCCTGTATGTGAATTCGGAGGCAGATGAAAAAGTTTTCGATGCCATGCTTTTATTCCCGTACATGCCTCCCCATATACAGTGGATCGGGGAGAGTGCGACAACGCCGCAGATATCCGGCATAAGGGAAGCGCAAAGCAGCGCCAGTTCAGCGCCTTTTGAAATGCCGTACATGATAATCTTCTCATGTCCCTTGTTTTTCAGCCACAGGATTGCTTTTTCAAACGGATCGACAGGCACCCGAACCAATTCTTTCGGCAGCCCGTCTACGTTCCAGTAACAAATGCCTAACGCGGCGATGCCGCACCTGGCAAACATAGCGCCCACATTCATCGGGATATTTTCATTCCCTTCGCTGCCGCCTACTACGATGACGACCTTTTTGGGATCATGATCCTTAACAGGGACATGATAAAGTCCATAGAAGCCCTCCTGTGCAACCGTCACATATTCCACTTTCCCAACTCTCCCTGTTTTTGCAGCTTGGATTGCTGTCCGTATTTTCTTTCTTTATCCCATTTAGAGTCCTTTTTGCAAACATAGAAATCACACTTTTCTGCGCCCTCTGCAAGTGTACCTGTCCTGTATAACACGCCGCCCATGAGATCAGCAGAAATAAAATCCATGGCACACATATAAGGTATCAGTTCTTCCAAATGCTCCTGTTTTCCAAGCGCACACAGGCCGCACCTGTGATAGTTGATGGTGTATTCGTCTGCATCCCTTCCGGGAATCGTCTCCGTCATCCAGTTGAATTCGCTGTCGGATATGGCATTTGCAATTCTGTCCTTCTTGACTTTCTTTTTTTGATATTCCATATCAAATGGATTTTTACTCCCGAAAGCTTTTTTAATGAGCGACGCCTGCATCGTGGCTGTCACCATTTCCCCGAACTGCTCATGGCTCATCGCCCCATCCATTGCCTTATAAACTGCCATCCAGACAATTCCGCCGGAAAGACAGATTCGCAGAGGATTTTTCGTAAAACCGCCTATGTCGGGTGTCCTCGCCAACATATCTTTAAAGTTTTTACGCGATTTCTTCTTCACCCTGAATGTATCCGTATTTTTGCAATTGGCTGCGATATATTTGAAAATAGCAGGTGTCATCGCTGACCACATCAGTTTTTCACAGATGGTGTTTTTCATATTCTATTCCTCCTCAAACGTACTCATAAACGAGAGATTTCCTACTGAATGCGAATCATATTCTGTTTTATACCATTTGATGGCTGATCAGAGGATTGCTGTAATCACTCCCACTGCAAGACAGGCGGGCAAGCCAAGAAGCATACCAATACAGGACTGCTTAATATGAAAACAGTAATCCTTATATTCTTCCATATCCTCTGTGCCTGGTATCCTGACTTTTTTCGAATGGCAAAACCAGATGCTATCGAGTACAAGAGCATCATACCAATCAATGATCAGCCAGATCATGTAGGAATCCCGAACCCCTTTCCAGAATGTATCCGCTCCATTAAACTGTTTCAGGATAACAGCGAAGATAAACACAAAAGCAAGCAGGGCGATTCCTTTCTAGATGATATCTGACCTGGGAAACGTTGTTCTCTTTTTTCGATTAATCCTAATTCCATACATTTCTCCCTTATGGCCGGGGATAATCTCCCACTGAGGCAAGGGGATTTTTCAGCGTCGGCGACACAATCAGGATTGTGAATAATAAGATACCAATCAGACTTTCTATCATGACCACCATATTTACATTACCTCCACTCCAGATGGATCATTTTGAGCATTCCAAATCGATCTGAAATATCCATACTGATTTTTGTAATGATTTTTAATCCATCTCGTTTGATAAACTTGTAATATGGTTCATCCGCCAATACTTTGACACCTCTACCTAGTGTGGTAACCAGATCTTCAGCCGAATTCACATAAAAAAACATTCGGGCATTTTCATGTCCCATCTGCTTCATATATTTCTTCTGCAACATTTTCATGCCGCTTTTATTTACCGTATCAAACACAAGCTCTATATTCCCGAAACCTTTCAGCATCTGCAGAAGGCCAAAAACTTTTTCCTCTTGAAAGTAATGGAACAAACCTCCTGCAGTAACCAGAAGAGGCGTATCAGGCATGTTCCTGCGGATCTGCCTGAGCCATCCGTCTGAAAAAGCATCCCCTGAAAGATAAGTTTCCTTCTCAGGTTCCGGGAGCAAACTGCGCCGGTATTCGATTACATTCGGAAGGTCTACAGCATACCATTGGGTTTGCCCATTGTCATTGCGATCATACGTTGTCTCCAGTCCGCAGCCCAACTGTATAACAACACCATCCGGTTTACGTCTCAGGAAGTTCTGGATATGCCGATCCATATTAGCGGAACGGGATGCAGAAGCCAGAAGCGTGTATTGACTTTGATTTCCTGTTTCCAACAGTGCGGATGGCAACTTTTCTTTTAATGAAAGTGCTTTTTTATCATATAAAATACCCGGAAACTTTTCGGTGGCGTAAATCCTTCCCACCATAGGAATAAACATTGTATCTTCTACTATACCAAATTCGGACATGGCTATCTATCCTCCTATATGCAAATGAGTTAGTAATATCTAACTATTATTATATCAAGAGGAACCGGGGATTGCAATTCGTTTTCAATTGCTACTCGTTTTCTTCCCATCCTTTCTGCCAGCTCACCGCATCATCAAAAGAGAAGGAGCCATTCAGCAATGTCATTAAGTTAAGGACTGAATGACATTGGACTTACATCTTCTTTACTTACGATGAATCAAATAATCAATACCTAATGAAATAAAAGCAGTGATTGGAAAAATAATCCATCCTGGATGCCACCAGTTCCATGTCAATCCCATCACACAATATAGCATAGCTGCTAGAGGCATTGTGATTCCAAAAATACTACTTTGCTGCTTTTGAATTTGTTTATCTTTAACATACTCTTTATTATGAACAAGGAATTTATACACACCATCTAAAATTCCATAATAAATAAAGAAGAAAACAGCAATCGCAACACATAACATAAATTGAGCAGGTATCCATTGTGAGTTGGCAAAATGTGTTTCTGTTAATAACGCCACACATGCAAGTGAAACAATAATCAATAAAACACTACCAGCAATAGCTAAAGTCAAATGAGAGTGAAATTGTTGATATTGTTCCTGTAACTCTTGTAAATCACTAAAACTCATTTTTATTTCCTGATCTTCAATATTCTGATATGGATTTTTAGAAAGAGCAGCTACCATGATGACAAAAATACTTATACCAATAATGATTAAGAAGCCAAAACCACTCCATGTTTCATAAGGTGTATTTGAACATAAAATAGGAATGAGAAGTCCCAAAATCATGAATGATACAGATAATGCCATTTTTAATGCAAAACTTTTTTTGATTTGTATATAGTCGTCTATTTTTTGTTTTGACATTAAATAATAAGAAGTATCTGTTTTTTGAAAAGAATCATCATAATCTTCTTTTAATAAATAATCTAAACTCACTTGAAACAATTCGCTTATTAAAATCATCTTTTCCATCTCTGGATAACCATTTTGTGATTCCCATTTACTGACTGCCTGTCTTGATACATTTAATTGATAGGCTAAATCTTCCTGAGATAAACCTTTTTCTTTTCTTAATTGTTGTAACTTTTCTCCAAAACTCATATATCTCACCTCTTGTCTTAAGCATAGTCAAAATCAGCTCTATAAACCACCAACCTAGAGTTGTTTTTTGTCAACTAGAAGTTGCAAATAAGGGTTGCTACTTTATTTTAACATATTTTGACTTACAAAAATGTAAAGATTGCTTCAAACTCTTATAGATTAAAAAAATAAGTCTTCAAATTATCAAAGATGTATTCTTTTTATTATCATCTAACTGTCCTATTATAGTTAATAAATCTATGATAGATTCATTTTATTTGATACTTACCCACATCTAATACATAGATATTGCATATTTTTAATATAATAAATTATGCATTTTGCATTTTTTTAATATGAAATAAAAGTTATTTTGCATTTTTTTATAACTTTTTTATCTATTTTATGTATTTTTCTCTATTCAAATGATATACTATGTATGGATGGTGATAGTTATGAAAAGAATAATCTATAATGATTTAATAGAATGGAAAAACAAAAAAGTGAAAAAACCGCTCATTATTAAAGGAGCTCGTCAAGTCGGTAAGACTTATATCATCAGAGAATTTGCCAAAAACAACTACAAAAATCTAGTTGAAATCAATTTTGAAAGAGATCATGAATTTCAAAAACTTTTCAAACAGACAAAAACTGCTCATGATTTACTGCAATACTTTGAATTAACATATATGGATATTCAATTTGATAATGATACTTTGCTGTTCTTAGATGAAATTCAAGCATGTGGAGATGCTTTCACAGCTTTGAAATTCCTGTCTGAAGATTTTCCTTGTGATATTATTTGCTCTGGAAGTATGCTTGGTGTTGCAGTAGCATCAAGTTCGTCTTTCCCAGTTGGTTACGTTGAAACATGGGATATGTATCCCCTAACTTTTTTAGAATTCGTAGATGCTATGGGAGTTAATCCATCTATTATAGATACAATTTATCAATCTATTGAAAACAACAAGCCTATTCCTATTAGCATTCATGAAAAATTTAATCAGTTCTTTAAGGACTATATCATTATCGGTGGTATGCCTGAAGTTGTTCAAACCTATTTTCAAACAAAATCATACAGAGAAGCACTACTTATTCAAAGACAAATCGTCGATGATTATAGAAACGATATGCTTAAATATGCTCATGGTTCTGAAAGAATAAAAGCAAGAGAATGTTATGATTCTATTCCACTTCAGTTAGCTAAAGAAAATAAAAAGTTTCAATATAAGCTCATTAAAAAAGGTGGAAATGCTCGCTATTATGAATCCAGTCTTGATTGGTTGAAAGACAGTGGACTTATTATCAAAACATATAGATTGAAAACTCCAGAGATTCCATTAGAAATCAATAAGGAACTGAATATATTTAAAGTCTATATGGCTGATACCGGTCTTCTTGTGTCCCAATTTGATGAGGCTGTCATCAAAGCATTCATCAGTGGAAATTTAGGGCATTTCAAGGGTGCTTTATATGAAAATGTTATTGCACAGATTCTTCACTCCAAAAAGAAAGATTCCTATTACTTTGAACCATCTCAATCTCAGGAAATCGATTTTGTTATTTATTATCAGGGCAATGTTGCCCCTATTGAAGTGAAATCATCTCGTAACACTGTATCAACATCATTTCATAATTTTATTAAGACGTATAAACCTTCATTCGCTTTTAAATTTTCTCAAAAAAATATTGGCGAAAATTCTCAAAATGTGTGCTATTACCCTCTCTACACATTAGAATTTGTTCTCAACAAAGAAAAACCTGTATTACTCAAATAAAAGATATACAATTAGCTTTCAATATATAAAAAATCAAATCTAACCAACAGATTTTCTATGGTTAGATTTTTTATATGAGATTTCCTCATAAACAGGTCACTCACTTTCTTCATGTCTTGAATTTTCTCTATTCATGCTTTTATAAAGGCTCAAGGAAAATCATTTTATAGATGACTGGCCTCATTTTTTATCAACGAGAAATCACAAATAAGGATTACTATCTTTTTTTAACACATTTTTACTTACAAAATGTAAAGATTGTGCTAAAGTATTATAGGGGTGTTCATAATGATAAAGGATTTTCAACAATTATTAAAAGATAAAAATATTCAATTTTATATTGTTCCTACTGATGATGATCATCAGTCTGAAACTGTAGGTGACTATTATCAGGCACGTGCTTATTTAAGTGGCTTTACTGGTAGTGCTGGAACATTACTTGTGATGCAAGATGAAGCTTATCTTTGGACTGATGGGCGTTATTTCATTCAGGCAGCTAAGGAATTATACGAAGGTATTACATTAATGAAAATGGGACAAAAAGGTGTCCCTACACTATTAGAATTTCTTATCCAACATATTCAAGAACATGATAAGATTGCTTTTGATGGTCAAACAATGGCTTGTCAATTTATTCTTGATTTGAAAAAACAGCTTAAAATTGATGACTATCAAATAGAGTGTGTTGATCTTATGCAGGAATTTTGGAAAGATAGACCTCAAAGATCATGTGAAAAAGCGTTTCTTTATGATATTCAATATCATGGATTATCAACTCATAAAAAGATTGAAAAGATTTTAGACTACATGAAAGATCATAACTGTCAATCACATTTAATAACAACACTTGATGATATAGCTTGGATTTTTAATATCAGAGGAAATGATATTCCATGTTCTCCAACTGTCTTAGCGTTTGCTTTAATTACATTGGATCAGTCATATTTATACCTTCAAAAAGGAAGTTATGACTTAGATATGGTAAAAGCATTACAACAAGAAAATGTCCTTGTGAAAGATTATCAGGATATTTATCAGGATGCACAAGAATTAAAAGGTCGTGTTTTACTCAGTACCAACCATATTAATTATGCTTTATTCCAATGCTTAAACTGTGAAATTGTTGACAAAATGAATCCATCTCAAATGTTGAAGGCTATTAAAAACGAAGTTGAAATTGAAAATTCAAAACATGCTCATATCAAAGATGGTGTTGCCATGACAAAATTCATGTATTGGCTAAAAAATAATTATGGAAAAATTGATATGGATGAGATGAGTGTTTCTGATAAAGTCTTAGAATTGAGACAACAACAGGATTTATTTATTGAACCAAGCTTTACAACAATTTGCGCTTGGAAAGACAATGCCGCTTTAATGCATTATCATCCAACATCTACACAATTTACAAAGATTGATCAAGATGGCATGCTATTGATTGACAGTGGTGGACAATATATGGATGGAACAACAGATATTACAAGAACATTCGTATTAGGACAGATTACAGATATCCAAAAGAAACACTTTACAATGGTTTTACAAGGAATGTTAACTTTACAAAATGCTCATTTCTTACATGGGTGTACAGGACAAAGTTTAGACATTTTAGCAAGAAGCCCTATGTGGAGTGAAGATATTGATTACCAATGTGGTACAGGACATGGTGTCGGTCATTTATTAAATGTTCACGAAGGACCTCAAGGCTTCCGTTATAAATTACGTAGTTTATCAGAAAACATCACTTTAGAACCGGGCATGAATATTACAGATGAGCCAGGTATCTATTTAGAAGGACAATATGGTATCCGTATTGAAAATGAACTTCTTTGTGTCAAAGGAACAGAAAATGAATACGGACAGTTCTTACATTTTGAACCATTAACATTTGTTCCTATTGATTTAGACGCTGTGGAAGTGAGTCTATTATCACAAAAAGAAAAGAACTGGTTAAATCAATATCATCAAGAAGTTTATGAAAAAATATCTCCTTATCTTACAGATGAAGAAAAAGACTGGTTAAAAGAATATACAAGAGTCATTTAAAAAAGTTCATGAGATTTCATGAACTTTTTTCTAATTTTAATAACATAATATCATAATCAATCAGTTTGCTGTCAATTTTAAAGAATCCCTCAAAAGTCCCTATCTTTTGAAAACCATAATGCTGGTATAAAGAAATAGCACGTCTATTATCATGACACACTTCTAAAGAAACAAGATCGGCTTTTGCCTGATTTTTAGCAAAGTCAAGCAATCGATCCATCAAAGCATGTCCAATGCCTAAATGCCATGCTGATTGACGAATACATAGACCTATTTCCCCACGATGGGACATTCTTGGCGATGAAAAAGTTGTATAAGAACCCATCCCAACAATTTCATCTTTCATTTTGACAACATAGAAAACATCTTTTAAAGAATGAGCAACATTATCAAGAAAAGCCATTTCCTGTTCAAGAGAAAGTCCAATGCCTTCACTGCCATAACTTAAATAATTTGTTTCTTTTCCACATATTTTGGTTAATGCCAGTATATTTTTTGCATCTTCTTTTGTTGCCTCTACAATTTCAAAATCCATTTTGATCCTCACAAACAAAAGTGTTGCATAACAACACTTTTATAATTCTTCTCCATTTGTTTCAATCACATGTTTATACCAATAGAATGATTTCTTTTTCGCTCTTGAGAAATCTCCTTCATGGGCATTATTGTAGTTGACATAGATAAATCCATAACGTTTATCATATTCACCTGTAGAAGCTGAAACGATATCAATAGGTGCCCACATTGTATATCCTAATAAATCAACACCATCATAATCAACGGCTTCTTTCATTGCTGCAATATGAGCAGCTAAATAATCAATACGATATTGATCATCTACAACATATTCATCATTATCATCAATATATTTATCATAAGCTCCAAAACCATTTTCAACAATCATCATAGGAAGTTCAAAACGATCATTAAACCAGTTGAGACACCATCTTAAACCAACTGGATCAATTTGCCATCCCCAATCACTAGCTTTTAAGTATGTATTTCTTACATAATCTTCTTCAGAAAAATCAAATGAACGACCATATCTTCCCGTATATTTTGTAGCAAAACTCATGTAATAAGAGAATCCAATATAATCTACTTTTCCTTGAGCCAATGCTTCTTCATCTTCTGGTAAAATAAAGTTTTCATATCCTTTTCTTTCAAATTTCTTTAAGATATGTTTAGGATAATGTCCTCTGGCATGAACTTCTACATACCAATATTTTTGATGCATTGCTTGTTGTGCATTTAAAACATCTTCAGGATTGCATGTTGCTGGATAAATACCATTCATACCAATCATACATCCAACTTTTGCATCGGGATCAATTTCATGTGCCGCTTTCACTGCCAATGCACTGGCAACTAATTCGTGATGTGCTGATTTATACATCATATATTCAATATCGTCACCTTCTTTAACAAGAACTGCACCTTCTTGAGCAAGATGATGTGCCCCCATTGATATTAATTCAGCCTGATTATTGATTTCATTAAAAGTCATCCAATATTTAACTTTTCCTTTATATCTTTCAAAACAAACTTTGGCATATTTCACAAAGAAATCAATACATCTACGATCCATAAATCCATTATACTTTTCAGCTAAATGATATGGCATTTCAAAGTGTGATAAAGTCACAATTGGTTCAATTCCTAAACGATGCATTTCATCAAATAAATCATCATAGAATTTTAATCCTTCTTCATTAGGTTGTTCATCATCACCATTTGGAAAAATTCTTGTCCATGCGATAGAAGTTCTAAAAGCTTTAAATCCCATCTCTGCCATTAAAGCTAAATCTTCTTTATAATGATGATAAAAATCAATACCCACATGATTTGGATAATCTTCGCCATCAATAACACCATTTGTAATTCTTCTTGCAACACCATTAGAACCAGCTGTCATGACATCAGCCACACTGACACCTTTTCCACCTTCATTCCATGCTCCTTCAGCTTGATGGGCAGCAATCGCTCCACCCCATAAAAAATCTTTTCTAAATCCCATTTTTTAATTACCTCCATTTCTATTTTTTATTATACTACAAAACAGCTTTGAAAAAAGAATATTTCATATAATAAAAGATTATTTTTCTCTCTTTGCAACCACCACATGAACAGAATCACCAGGTTGCTTGTTTAATTGTTTTCTAATAGATTTCAACATCCCAATAATATAACAGATTTGACCATATTCATCTTTCACTCCCATATTGACAATACTTCCATCATAGGGAACACCATCAAATGTGACATGAACTTTCATTCTTCCTTTTCCATATAATTGTCTTATATCATAGGGACAAATCACATAAGCACCATCTCGATCCTCTACTTTATGAATCATGGCATCAAATTCAAATAAGTGACTCATTCAACAATCTTCTCTTGTTTTTTTGGCTAAATTTCTTTTCACTTCTAAACGATAATTCGTCCATCTTCTCAATAACTCATAAATAACTGAGAAAGTTGGTAATCCAAAAACCATTCCTGGTATGCCAAACAATCCCCCACCAACACTGACTGCAAATAACACCCATAAAGCTGATAAACCAACTGAATTTCCTACAACATGTGGATAGATTAAATTGGATTCAAACTGTTGTAATAGGGTACTGAAAACAAGGAAAATCAATGCTTTCATAGGTGATACAAATAATATTAACACTGAAGATATCACTGCCCCAATAATAGGCCCAAAATATGGAATAATATTTGTAAAACCAATGACAATAGCCGCAATAGATGCATAAGGAATATCTAAAATCATACAACCAATATAACACAATACGCCAATAATAATTGATTCTGTTAATTGTCCAGCCAAGAAATTTTCAAAAGTTGTTCCTGTTAATTTGACAACTTCGCTGATATACTGATAATGTTGATCATTAAATAAAGCATGTGCAAATTTCTTCACCTGTCTGATTAGTTTATCTTTAGAGAAAATCATATAGATAGCCATGACAAATCCCATAAAAATATTAATGACACTTGTTGTGATATGGGAAACACCTGAAGCAATATTAGGTGCCCAAGCCGTTAAAGTAGAAATGAATGTTTGAGCAAAACGTGTTTGAAATTCATTAATTTTATCAAGAAGATCTGGTGATAAACGAATTTCTTCAAACACATAATTCAACCATTTTTCAGCCTGCGCAAAAATACTAGGTAAATTATCTATCAATGTTCTTACATTTTCTATAACTTGTGGCACAACAACCATAACAACAAGTAATAATACTAATAAAATAAGTAACACTGATAAAATCGCTGAAACAACTCTACGTTTTTTCTTATTTTGTATAGCTAGTTTCTTTTCAAAGAACTTCATTGGAATATTAAAGATAAAAGCCAGAATAAAACCTATAATAAATGGTTGAATAATATTTAATAATTCCCCCAAATATTGAAAAATACTTTCAAAATAAATCACCCCTAAAACAAGTAAAGCGGTATAACTCAAAATAATGAATATATTTTTTAATGTCAAATCACGTACTTTTATGGATGTTTTCAAATCAATCACCTCATTTTTATTTTATATTGTCATTATGAACTCTTTATTTATCTTCCATAATATATTTTTGCATCAAAGATGGATTCTTTTCTAAGAATTTAAACACAAAGACACCTATCAATAATACAATCAATTCTCCTATAAACACATACATAGCATTTATAAAAAATGGTAAATCCAATAAAAAATATAACTCTGCACCAACAATAATCCCATTAAATAAAGCGCCTAAAAAAGCTCCTAGAAATAAATTGGAAATCATTGTCAATGATAGACAAGTTATAAGTGACGCTAGCGTACCAAATATAACATCATAAATGCCTAATGGAGAAAACGCATTAGCCAACATGCATCCTACAAGTAATCCCGGAATATAGCGACGATTATAAAAAGCTAAGAAAATCAATATTTCGGATAATCTTAACTGAATTGCACCATAAGAAAAAGCAGAACATACCAAAGTGAAAACAGCATATATACAGGCTATCATTGCATTTATCGCAACTATTTGTATTTTTCTTTTCATATCTCAACCTCACTTCTTTATTCATTATACCATATTTTTATATTTCTTTAAAAAAAGCTTTTCATTTATTCTTCCATTAATTAAACTATATTTAAAGATAGGAGGAATCATTATGACAACGCTTTATGTTTCTGATTTAGATGGTACACTATTAAATTCCAATCAGACATTATCACCCTTTACCATCCAGACAATCAATCAGCTTGTTAGTGATGGCATGTTATTTTCTTATGCAACTGCCAGATCTTATCAGACAGCTAAGAAAGTCACACAAGGATTACAGGCGCCTTTTCCTTTAATTGTTTATAATGGTGCATGTGTGAGAGATAATGTATCAGGTGAGATCTTATTATCACATTGTTTCCAAGAAGATATTCATCTGCTTTTAGATCATTTTTTAAACAATCATCTTTATCCTATTGTCTATGCGTTTATTGACGGTGAAGAAAAATTTTCTTTTATTCCAGAAAAATGCACACCTGGAATGCTTGAATTTATTGAGTCTAGAAAAGGTGATCCACGTATCAGAATCATCCATCATCCCAAAGACTTTTATGTTGGTCAAATTTTTTATGTCACATTGATTGATGAAACAGATAAGCTCAAACCGTTTTATGCATACTATCAAAAACAATATCATTGTTTATTCCAAAAAGATATTTATACAAATCAACAATGGCTTGAAATTATGCCTCAAGGGACATCTAAAGCACATGCTATTGAACAATTAAAACATATTTATCATTATGATCATCTTGTTGTTTTTGGAGATGGAGAAAATGATATAGAAATGTTTCAGTTAGCTGATGAAGCCTATGCAGTAGATAATGCACATGAAAAATTAAAAGCAATCGCTACTCAAATCATCCCTTCCAATGATCAGGATGGGGTTGCTCAATTTTTAAAAAAGGCATATCAAAAGCTATAATATGATTTCACATTATAGCTATACATAGATAATCTTCACTTCAGATAAATTTATTTTTCCTTTTAAAATCATTGTATGTTCAACAATATTATGATCAAACATTTCCATATCAATATATGATAGTACACTATCTGTACAATTCTTCACTTTCCATGTCTTTGGAATATAAAGTTCTAACATGGCACAGCTCATATAAAGATAACAATTGATCTCCTGTCCTTTTATATCAGCCTGATCAAAATAAATCTTCATCATTCCTGCTCTATTGGTAATGGTTATATCTTCCATATTTTGTGAGTCAATATAACGAATACAGCTTCCAAAGCTTTCTTTAATATCAACATGCCCATCTTTTACAGTTTTTTTATCTTGAATATCCTGTGCGTAATGGGTATGTTTTTTTGATGATGGAAATAATATATGACAACCTATACTTGCTAATAAGGCAGCTATTAAAACAGTCCAAGGCGTAATGGCTTCTAAACCAAGTGGCTCATCATAAATGATGATTAAAAACGCTATTGAAAACAAGAATCCTGTTGCACGTTTATGTAATAAACTAGATAAAGCAGATACACCCAAAAAAACTGTCAGTAATAAAGTCCATATACTCATATGTATATTCACAAGACCTAATTGTGTCACAATCAATAAGACTGCCAAAGCAATAAACAAAACACCCCAAAACATTTTACTTTTTTTCATCTTATAACCTCTTTTCCTCTAATCTTATTTTTAGTGGTTTATAATAATGTCTAGATACATACACTTGCTTATGTGTATCTTCAAATTCAATAAGACATGGACTAGATATTGTTTTATGAATAGCATATATTTTCTTGACATTCAAAATAGTCGACTTTGATATTCTCATAAAATTTCCTGGTAACATTTCTTCAAGTTCATACAGTTTATATTTAATCTGATACATATCATTTTTGGTATGGGCATGAATATGATGATCACTGGTTTCAAAAAATAAAATATCGTCCAATGATAAATAATATTCTACTTGACCTTTATAAAAAATCATTGTTTTTGAACTTTTAGACATATCATGAATCACTTCTTGTATGCGTTGCACTTTTTCATTCAAAGATGGAGCTTTAATAACCACTTCTTCTTCCTGTAAACTCTCATCTATTTCTATTTTGACTTTCATATCTAATCTCCTTTGATATCTTTACTATAATAAGAAATACCAAAAAAGTAAATACTCCTAGCCTAAGTGGTTCATATGTCAAAGTAAGTGGTCAAAAAAAGGTATGTATCATGAAATGATATATACCTTCTTCATCCTATAATTCTTCACCGTTTGTTTCGATGACTTTTTTATACCAATAATAAGAATCTTTTGGAATTCTATTCAATGTTCCAGAATTTTCATCTTCTTCTCTATCAACATATACAAATCCATAACGTTTCTGATATCCATTTAACCAGCTTAATAAATCTGTATATGACCATGTACAATAAGCCAAAACTCGACATCCATCATCAATAGCTTTCTTTAATTCTTCAATATGTGCCTTTAAATAAGCAATACGATATGGATCATGAACCTGTCCATCTTCAACCTTATCAAAAGCTCCTAAACCATTTTCAGAAATAACAACAGGTAAATCATAACGTGAAGTAATATCACGACAGCACATTCTGATTCCCATTGGATCTATTGTCCAATCCCAGTCAGTTGTTGGCAAGAAATCATTTGCCGGATTCTTATATAATCCTGGTACACCTTGAACTTGAGCTGTTCCTTTTTCACCTGTGTTGTTCATTGTATTCGTCATACCAACACCATTGATATCATTATATTCAGCAACACATGTCTGATAATAATTGACACCCATAAAGTCAACTAATGCAGCAGCTTTTTTCAAAATGTCTTCATCGCCATCTTCCATTTGTGGAGTGACTCCTTGACTTTCTAAATATGCCCAAGCACTTCTTGGATAACGACCATAAGCATAAACATCCATCCACCAATAATTTTGTAAATCATCATAATCAGCTTTAGCCATCGCATTTTCAGGTTTTCTATCATATGCATAACATGGACTATAAGCAAATGAAGCTCCTACTTTGGCATCAGGATACATTTCTTTTAAAGCCAAAACTGTCTTTGCATGTGCCATATTGGCATGATGGTTAACCTGATAGAATGTTTTCATATCGTTTTCTTTTCCTGGTGGATGCATTCCTTTTAACCATCCAAATGATGTAAAGATATTTTGTTCGTTCATTGTAATCCAATATTTAACACGATCTCCATATCTTTTGAAAAGTGTTGTTGCATAGTTTACATAATCATCAACAATCTGACGACTTTCCCATCCATGATATTGATCTTCTAAAGCTTGAGGCATATCCCAATGATAAACTGTCACCATTGGTTCAATACCATATTTTAGTAATTCATTAATTAAATCATCATAGAATTGAAGTCCTGCTTCATTCACTTCACCATTTCCATTTGGATAGATTCTTGTCCAGGCAATAGAGAAACGATACGTTTTTAATCCCATTTCTGCCATTAATTTGACATCTTCCTTGTAACGATGATAATGGTCAACAGCTTTATCTCCTGTTGTTGCTTTAAAAGTTTTTCCTGGAATTCTTACAAACTTATCCCAATTGGAAACACCTTTTCCATCTGCATCCCATCCACCTTCTACCTGATAGGCAGCAGATGCACTTCCCCATAAGAAATTTTTAGGGAAACCTTTTGATTTTTCAAAATACATATAAGCCCTCCTCTTTTTATATATTCTCATTCATAAACTCAATTAGAGATAATGAATAGGAATCCTGTTTATCTTTTAAATCATAGAGATGTTCTTCTTTGATTGGAAACAATAATTTCTCAGAAGCATCATGATTATATAATGGAAATACCATATGGAATGGCACATCCTGATCATTTTTAGAATGAATATAAACTGTTGGAATCTGATTTTTCTTAACCAGTTCTACAGTATCTAATTTTTTAATATCTAGCTTTAACTCATCTTTCACGACTTTTCTAATCATCATACCCGCTAAATATTTCGTTACTTTCATCTCTTTTTGACATTTCAATGTCAAATAGTGATAAACATTGTCATAAGCTCCTTCACTGATAATCAAATCTACATTCTTTAATTTACCAAGTCCAGAAGCATTTAAAATCGTATTTGCTCCCATTCCTTTTCCATACATAATCAAACGATGCTGATCTCCATACTTCTGTAATAAATACGTATTAAAATACATTAAATCAAAAACATCACGATAACCAAAACCACGAATATATCCATCACTTAAACCATGAGCATGTGCATCAATCATTAAAATATTATCATTTTCAAAAACGCTTTCTAAATATTCAACAGTCTGTGTTAAAGACTTCGCTGAAGCCATTAATTCATGCAAACAAACAATTGTTCTTGTCGCATTTGGTTTTTCTATCAGATAAGCTTGAAGATATAAACCTTTATGATTTTGTATTTTGACTTTTTGAGCATTGATTTTTTCATACCAGTTTCCCTGATCTTCTTTATTTAAATGTTCACGATATAATACCTTTTTAGCAAACTGATTAGCTAAAGCTAAGCTTGCTGTTAGGGTAGAAGCTGTTAAAGTAGAAGCAACTGCTGTTGTAATGGCTACCTTCTTTTTCATTTATACCACTCCTTAAAATTATCCATTAATAATCTATTAATATTTGTAACCTGTTCAAATGAACTGAGGCGATAACTTTCATTTTCCATTCTTGCTGCAAAATACTGTATAGCTGTCACCAATTCATCTCTCACTTTTGGTTTCATGTTATCTGGGAAAGATTCAATTGGAAAACAAGTAAAGACAAAGGTATTATAATCTCTATGGAATAAATCCAGTAGGATCTGATATCCTTCTGCTTGAATAATAGAATTTCCTAATGCCAGATCCAAATCATGATTTGCAAAAGTTAACATATAATGAATAATATTACGCAACACATTCATTAAAACTTCATAATAATGATCATAATCACTATAAAAAATATAGTAAATATACGAAAAAACAAGATTCCCCTGATTTTCATCTTTCTTTTTATCAACCAATACAAAATCTTTCTCTATTAATGTAAATTCATCTTTAAATGTATCTATAATAGCTTTTGTCACATGGTATTGTGATAAAACCATTGATCCAAAATCAGTCATAATAGCAAATGTAAATCGTGAATTTAAGCATAGTGTACGAATAGCCTTAAAAAGTTCATCAGGAACATTCTTATAAAATTTATCTAAATGGCGATAAACAATGCGTATGATTTTTCTAATATAATAAAGATGATATTGATATTCAGTATCTAAATATTTTGAATTGGTACCATCCCACTCATATTGATATAGCACAGATTCAAATAAAAGATTCAATGAATCAATAAAGTTTTTATAATTCTTATGCTTCAAATTCATCTTTAAACATGGTAAGAAAATTTTATAGAAATCATCCATTGTTTGTTGGTTAATTCCATGATGATACTTCATATAACTTAAAATATCACAGAAATCAATAGGCGCTAAGATATTCAGTTCGCTTGATACTGTTTTGATAAAATTTTCATACAATGAATAATGCAAAACACGTTTATATCCTAGTTTTGCTAGTATTCTTGAAAGAGCATCTTTAACAATATAAAGCTTTTCCTGTTCATGTAGATCTTCTGAAAAAGTATACGTAATTTCATCCTGACAATGAATTTCAACAAAAATATCAATTTGTCTAAAATTCTGATCCAACATATAATAATGAACTTTAAACGTATGTTCTTCAGTGCGATAGCCACTATGATAACGATATTTTCCTACATACTGTGATTGATGATCAGCCATGAATTTTTCCATGACTGCTTTATCAAACGTCATATTTTATCCTCCTTTATGAGCTTTTTGAAAACGTGGTAAAAACTGATTACGTACATACTGCACGGCAATGTAACGTATATTTTCTTTAGAAAAATCTCCTCCTATAGATAATGAAGTATCCATAATTTCTTCAGTCAATAAAGTTAATTCATGATCTGATAATTCTATTTTTTCCAAAGCAATAGTTGTTCTTACAATTTCTTTACAATCATCTATATAATTCTTTTTATCTATATCTGTCACATGTTCCATATTTTAACACTCCTCTTATTCATCATTATAACATGATTATATGTCTTTTTTATAGACAATTCTGTCTTTTTTTTAAGTCATTTTATGATGCTTTTCTTCATCATTTCTCATATAAAAAGATAGCTCTGTTCTATCTTCTCTACATCTCTTTTTCACAGCTATCTTAAAAAAGTTATGTCTTCAGTTATGGATAAACCTAAGTTTTCTAAATGTTGTCGGGCCTGATGATACGTTTTCATATCCAGTAAAGATTGGCTTTCATGAGCATCTGTTCCAATAATGATACGATTGCCCACCTCTTTAGCTATTTTGAAAAAAGAATCATTAGGATAATGACGATGTGTTTTATATCCTAACAAATTAAATTCTAATGGTAAATTCATTTCCTTTGCCTTGATACATAATCTAAGCATTTCCTGCTTATAGAATGGATCCGATGTATCATAACGTGCCAAATCTGGATGTGCCACATAACTGTATAATCCAGTTTCCATAGCTTTTATGCAGCTATCAACATATTGAGATAATTGTGATTTTGTAAGAGGATGTCCAAAATATATACCTGTTTCATCACTGCCATCATAATAATGACCTAAAATAATATAATCAATAGGATATTGTTTTAACATGTTTCTTAAACCATCCATATATTTTTCGAAATATTCACATTCCAATCCTATTTTAATAGAGATTTGATTTTTGTATTTTTCCTTTAATTTTAATAAAGTTGATACATAATCATCAATCTCATAGGCTTCCATACGCATCGTTGGATGAAATGATGAATCATAAATCCAAGGGGTATGATCACTAAATCCAAGTTCTGTATAACCAGATTGAATAGCTGATAGAATATAATCTTCTTCACTATCTATAGCATGTTGACAACGTCTTGTATGAGTATGATAATTCTTCACTATGACTCAGCTCCTTTTCTTGATAATTATAGCGTAAATTGAATCATTTGAAAATAAAAAGGCATCTTATGAAGATACCTATTCATAATCACATGTATAACCACGCATATCTAATTCTAATTTTTCTACCTGCCAATCTTTCAACAAATCACCAAGCTCTTCTTTCATTCTTACAACACCTTTTTTATCACTTTCTCTAATCAATGCCATAATCGTTGGACCAGCCCCTGATAAATAGCATCCCAGCACATGTTCATCCTGTTCCAAAACAGACATAATTTCATCATATCCCTGAATTAAAGTTCCACGATAAGGTTGATGTAGACGATCCTTAAAACCAAGTTTAAGTCCATCATCATATCCATTGATTAAAGAGGCAACCATTAATGCTAAATGAGAAACATTCGCAATAGCATCCTGACGAGGCAACTGTTGCGGTAAAACAGCACGAGATTTTTCTGTTGATAAAGTAAATGGTGGTATAAAAGCAACAAAACGATAATCATGTTTGACAGGAATATTCAATGTTGTGACATGTTCTTCATTCATGACTGACACTGTCAATCCACCAAAAATGGCTGGTGCTACGTTATCTGGATGGCCTTCTATTTGTGTTGCCAGTTCTAATATTTCCTGTCGATCTTCACTACGATCCATGAACGCATATGCACCGACAATACCTGCGACAATACATGTTGAAGAACTTCCTAAACCTCTTGTATAAGGGACATCTCCACTACATTCAATACGTAATCCTTGAAACTGCAATCCACAAGCTTTTGCACCTTCAACAAATGCTCGATAAGTTAAATTGTCCTGATTACAGAATTGTTGCGGACAGCCCGTAATTTCTAAGCCCTGATCCAGCAATTCAAAAACAAATGTATTGTATAATGTCACAGCAAGACCTGCAACATCAAATCCCGGTCCTAAGTTAGCACTTGTCGCCGGAACTCTCACTTTGACTTTCATAATGACATCTCCTTTATTTTTTGAGAAATCTCATGAATTATATCATCTTTATCAATAACTTTTTGATGTAAAATTTCTTTTTGATCAAGTTGAACTAATGGTTTTGGAATATCAACACCTGTTTTTTCATAAACAGCTTCAATCGCTTGATATTCAGATAAGCTTTGATCTGTTAAAGCTTTATAAACAGAATCAGCAAATTTATATGGTGAAGCTGTCGCTAAAATAATTGTCTTTGTTTCATCTCCCGAAGTCTTTTGATATTCTTTATAAACGCCATAACCAATAGCAGTATGTGTATCTAAAAGATAACCTGTCTGTTCAAAACATGTTTTGATTGTATCTAGTACTTCATCTTCATTAAGCCATCCTGCCTTAAATACATCCTGTATCTTTTCTAGTAAATCAGATGAAATTTCATAGACACCATTTTGATTCAAATCATCCATATATGATTTTACCTTTTGACTATCCTGTGCCATCATATACACAAGTCTTTCTAAATTACTTGAAACAAGGATATCCATGGCAGGTGCATTTGTTTTATAAAATTCACGACGTGCATCATATTTCCCAGTACGGAAAAAATCAGTCAAAATATTATTTTTATTAGACGCTACAATAAATTTTTGGATTGGTAACCCCATCTTTTTCGCTAGAACTCCAGCTAAACAATTACCAAAGTTTCCACTTGGAATAGTGAAATGAACACTCTCACCTAAACGAATCTCATTTTTATTAACAAGTGTCATATATGAATAAAAATAATACACAATCTGTGGAATCAAACGCCCTATATTAATAGAGTTAGCTGAAGAAAGGAAAACATGATGTTCATCACATAAATCTTTTAATGCTGATGATTGAAAAGCCTGTTTCACTGCTCTTTGAGCATCATCAAAATTTCCCTGAATTCCAACCACATCAACATTGTTTCCTGTCTGTGTTACCATTTGTTGTTTTTGAATAGGTGAAACCCCATCAACAGGATAGAAAACCTGAATATATGTTCCATCTACATCTTTAAATCCTTCTAAAGCAGCTTTTCCAGTATCTCCAGATGTTGCAGCTAAAATCATAACTTTTCTTTGTTCACCTTTTTTCTTAAGTGAATATGTCATAAAATGTGGCAATAATGATAATGCCATATCTTTAAAAGCGGCTGTTGGCCCCTGGAATAATTCAGCGATAAAAACATCTCCTGCCTGTTTAACAGGAACAACTTCCTGAGGAAATAAATTTTGTCCATAAGCTTTTTGACATAATGCTCTCATTTCTTCTTTTTCCTGTTCTCCCACAAAAGAAGTCATAATTTCAGTTGCCATGTCTACATAAGATAAATGTTGTAATGCTTTTAAATCTTTCTGATCCAATTCAAAATCAGGAACAAGCAATCCTCCATCACTACCAATTCCCTGTAAAATAGCATCACAAAAATCCAATGGTCTTTGTTGACCTCTTGTACTCACATATTTCTTTTCATTCATGATATACACCTGCTTTCCATATTTGTTACATTGTATACAATTTTAAAATACAAGTCAATATTATTAGCATATTTAAGCATAGTTCTTATTTATTTTATAAAATATCTAAAAATAACAAATATTTTATGATATTTTTAAAATATCATTTTGACTAATATTCTACAATATACTATAATAGCAATAATTATATAAAGGGGGAATCAAAAATGAGTCAAATCATTATACCAAAAGATTATCAACCACATCTTAATTTAATTGAAACTGAAGTTGCTATTAAGATGATTAAAGATACATTTGAAAGAAGATTAGCTGAACAGCTTCGTTTAACACGTGTCTCTGCGCCTTTATTTCTATTAAAAAATACTGGGCTTAATGATGATTTAAACGGAATTGAAAAACCTGTTTCGTTTACTTCATTTGAATTGAATCATAATGATGAAATCGAAATCATTCATTCTTTAGCTAAATGGAAAAGAGATGCTCTTTATCGCTATGGTTTTGAACAACATACAGGTTTATATACAGATATGAATGCAATTAGAAAAGATGAAGAATTAGATAATATTCATTCTATGTATGTGGACCAATGGGATTGGGAAATGGTGATTTCCAAGGAAGATCGTACTTTAGATTATTTTAAAGCAATTGTTTCAAAAATATATAATGCTTTATTAGATGTTGAATTTCTCATGATCAGACACTATCCACAACTTGGTGAATCTATTTTACCTGATGAAATCTATTTTATCACTTCTCAAGAGTTAGAAGATTTATATCCAGATCTTTCACCTAAAGAAAGAGAAAAAGCTATCACAAAAGATAAAAAAGCTGTCTGCATCTTACAAATTGGGGATATTTTAAAATCAGGAAAAAAACATGATGGACGTGCACCTGATTATGATGACTGGAAATTAAATGGGGATATCCTCGTTTATAACACGCAATTAGATGATGCATTAGAAATTTCAAGTATGGGTATTCGTGTAGATGAACACGCATTAAAAGAACAATTAGAAAAAGCCAATGCAATGGAACGTTTATCTTTACCTTTCCATCAAAATGTAATCAATCATGTTCTTCCATTAAGTATTGGCGGTGGAATTGGTCAAAGCCGTTTATGTATGTTCTTTTTAAGAAAAGCTCATATTGGAGAAGTACAAGCTTCTTTATGGGATGATGAAACTATGAAATTATGTAAAGAAAATCACATTCATTTATTATAAAAAAATAAACTATAATCAATCAGATCCGGTTGATTATAGTTTTTTTATGTCATCACATATTTTCTAAGATTGTTATAACATCCAATAATGATGAAAGAATACCTTTTGTCTTTTGAGCATACTCCTTCCCTGGCTGCTTTAAATCAGGAATACAATAGACAGGCACTTTCGCATCATAAGCTGCCTGTATACCTGCTTCACTATCTTCTAAAACAATAGCCTCTGACGGCAAAACATTTAATCTTTCACAGGCTTTTAAGAAAATATCAGGATACGGTTTCCCTCTTTGGACATCACTGCCACAAATGATTTCATCAAAATAAGAAAGAATATGATGCATGTCTAAAATATGGCAAGCTCTTGAAGGTAAACTAGATGTAGCTAAAGCGATTTGATAATGATGATTTTTAAGATATTGTAATAATTCTTTTGCTCCTTTTTTTAATGCAACCCCATCTTCTTGCATGAATTGTGTTTCTAAACGATGAAATAATTGGAATTTCTCTTCAATATCATAATCCAGATGATAATGTTCCTTAATAAACTGTAAAGAGACTTTCAATTGCTTCCCTGGATAATCTTTGACATAATCATCCATTGTAAATGAATATCCATAACTCTCAATCAATTTTTTATAACATTTATATGAAATGACTTCACTATCAATCAAAAGCCCATCCATATCAAAAATAACTGCCTTTAACATAACCATCCTCCTCAACTTTATGTTTATCTTATTACAAAACACTTGAAAAGAAAAGATTCTTACAGAAACAGAAAAAATTTTCTCAGATAAAAAATACCCCTTCACTCATGAAGAGGTATTCTTTTATTCAATTTCAATATGATAATCTAAAATATAGACTGTGACGAAAGTTAAAATCACATTGAAAAATAGATCAATGAACATAAACGTAACTGGAATTCCATACCATTCAAAAGATGCGATACTCATACCTGATAAAACAAATTGTATCCATGAGAAAATGATTCCCAAAACTATCCATATACAAATCCCGACAGCCAAACGATGATGACGACATAAAGCTGTATGTGCTAACGTTAAAGCAAAATAAATAGATATAATAAGCGCATATGTTTCTACAATCATATAAATAAGACTTAATAATGATTCACCAGGCTGATTCATGAACATCTGTCCTAATCCTTTGAACACTTCTGGAATTCCCTGAAAAATCTGCATGATTGACATATTATGTGTCAACAATGACATCATAACTCCCATCAATAAAACCCCAAACATCAATGCAATTCCACCAAGAATAAGCCATACAAATGAAACAATCAGCTTAGAAATAATTAACTGCAAAGATGATACAGGTAAAGTCAATGTCAGATAAGCTGGTCTTTTAAACATAGAATGATAATAATGTGTAAAAATACTGACAAATAATGCAATACTAATTCCCATAACTAAAACTGTAAATCCAAAAGCCATCATAAAGCTTAAAATAGGAATATCTGGAATTAGTCCTTCTGTAAAAAATGGCAATAATAAACATGCACCCCAGAAAACACAAAACGAGATGAAAAAGGAACGCATAGAATGAATAAATTCATATTTCATTAATTTTAACATTTGAATTCCTCCTTAAAAATATCATTAATAGAAGCTTGTCTTTTCATTCTTAAGTCCTCACTATTTTCATGTAAGATAATTTCACCATTTTTAATAAAGATCACTTCATCAAATATCTTTTCAATATCCGCAATCAAATGTGTTGATAATAAAACAAGTGCATCTTCAGCATAATTATTTAAAATAGTATCTAAAATAAGTTCTCTTGCAGCCGGATCAATACCACCTAATGGTTCATCTAAAATATAAATCTTTGCTTTTCTAGACATAACCAATATCAACTGAAACTTCTCTTTCATTCCTTTTGATAATTCTTTAATCTTCACTTTCTTTTCAATATCCATTCTTTCCATTAAAGATAATGCCTTATTCAAATCAAAATCATCATACATATCAACAAATAAATTCAATGCATCACTGGTTGTCATCCAGTTTTCAAAATAAGGTTCATCTGGTAAATAAGAAATGATTTTTTTAGAATGAATACCTATAGCTTGCTGATCAATTTGAACATCTCCATCATATTCTTTCAATAAACCATTTAAAACTTTAATCAGTGTTGTTTTCCCACTTCCATTAGGTCCAAGTAAACCCACAATCTGTCCACCATGTAAAGTTAAATTCACATCTTTTAAAACTTGTTTCTTTCCATATTTTTTATTTAAATCTTGGATTTTTATAAATTCACTCATGATTTTCCTCCTTTAAATAAGCAATAATATCTGCTTTTGTAATGCCATAACGCTCCATTTCTTTAACAAACTGTTGAATCGTTTCTTGTATTTTGTTTTGGCGACATGATTCAATAAAATCAATGTCTTCACTAACAAATCTTCCTACTGCCCTTTGTGTCACAATAAATCCCTGATGTTCTAATTCCAAAAAAGCTCTTTGAATGGTATTAGGATTGACTTCCAGTCTTGATGCCATCTCTCTGACTGATTCTAATTTATCACCTGGCTGCAACTGCCCACCAAGAATTTTTGATTTGACTTCTTCAACAACCTGTAAATAAATAGGCGTATCTGTTTGAAAATGATTCATAGCCATTCCACCTTACTGTATTAATACACTAATACAGTAACACAGTATAATTCTTCTGTCAATATTCACACACAAAAAAAGATAGCTTTTCACTATCTCTTATATCAATCAAATAAAGTTTTCCAATTAGGATGACGATAGGCCTCAAAACACATATGAATTTGTTCTTCATTGTTTTTCTCAGTAGAAAGCTCAGGTATATGATCTTTATCAAAATATCTAGATTCTACTGTTTCTACATTTTTCTCAAACTTTCCACCTATTTCATAACAAAGCACAAAAATTTTACAAACGCCATAAGCATAAATTGGAACATTATGTTGAGCACGATCTTGTACAGCAATAATTCTATCAGCAATCACATCTAAACCAGCTTCTTCTTTCACTTCTTTTATTGTATTCTGTTTAACTGATAAGTTCACATCTACCCATCCACCAGGAAGTGACCATTTTCCATTATTTTCTTTTACCAAAAGAATTTGATTATCTTTAAAAATAGCTGCACGTGTATCTAATTTAGGTGTCTGATATCCACTTTCATTACAAAATAAATCTTTCACTTTTTCTAAAGGAATATCATTTTGATACGCCATGATTTCAGCCGATATTTCTCTTATACGTTCATATCTTTCCTGATCGTAAACATCATGACCATAAGTTAATCCTGCTTGTGCCAGACTTTGTAATTCAATAGCCCAATCCACCCATTTTTTATTATTCATTTTTTCCACCTCTCGTATAATATGTATAGAAGTTTGAATTAAGGATTTCCTTTTTTAAACAATTGAGATATCTCAATTGTTTAAAAATTTCCTTGCTTCTACACTCTCTTTTTAAGATAATAGTTTCGTTTTGAATCAAGGTTTTATTCTCCACCTCTGCGGCCATCTCGTTATGTTCCGCTTCAAAAAGACTT
>NZ_NFHI01000023.1:0-40770 GCF_002159255.1 Massilimicrobiota sp. An80 | reverse complement strand
TCATCAAACCTCCAATAAAAAGTGAGGTTTATAGTATAACAGGATTATTTGATAATGTCCCAACATGTTGGGACATTATCAATCTTGATACATTGAGACATTATCATATTTGAATCAGAATTCAAAAATTTGTGTAAATCATTTTCTTGAAATATTATTATAAAAAGATTATAATAATAACTGATGAAGGGGTGTGAAAAGATGTATTTATTTTCTTGCCAAAATGGACAATTGTATTGATGATATTTGCAGGAAAATAGAACTCTTTTAATCACAAATGATGTATATAACGACAGGAACTATTTTCTTGTCGTTTTTATTTTGGAAAGGAGTGATACTTTATGTCTTTAATACAAGTTCAACATTTAACATTTGGGTATGATGGAAGTTATGAATTGATTTTTGACGATGTTTCATTTGTATTAGATACACATTTTAAAACAGCTTTGATTGGTAGAAATGCAAGAGGTAAGACGACACTTTTAAAACTGATGATGCATGAATATGAATATCAAGGACAAATCATGATACATGAAAAATGCTGTTATTTTCCTTATGAAGTAAAAAATCCTCAATTATTGACATTAGATGTCTGTTACGAAATTGAACCATCACTTGAAAACTGGCGGTTAGAAAAAGAACTTCGTTTATTAGGAATGGATGCAATGGATGTGTTTTATCGTCCTTTTGAAACACTTTCTCATGGCGAACAGACAAAAGTTTTATTAGCTATTCTTTTTTTGAAGGAACACTCTTTTTTATTGATTGATGAACCAACGAATCATCTTGATCAAGATTCTCGTTTGAAAATTGGAGAATATTTAAAACGTCAAAAAGGTTTTTTGCTTGTCAGTCATGATCGCTATTTTATTGATAGCTGTTGTGATCATGTGATGGCTATAAATCCTCAAAGTATTGATGTGGTCAATGGTAATTTTTCTAGCTGGTATGAAGATAAAACCAAAAAAGATGAAAGAGAAATGATGTTAAATAAGAAACTGAAAAAAGATATTGTGAAAATGGAAAGTTCTAAGCGTCAAAAACAAAATTGGGGTTATCAGATTGAAAAATCTAAAAAAGGAGCCGCAGATAAAGGATATGTTGGGCATATGGCTGCGAAAATGATGAAGCGTTCTCGTGCTATTGAAAAGCGACAACAACAGGCTATTGAAAAGAAAAAGACTCTGTTAAAGGATATTGAAGAATATGATGATTTAAAAATTCATTGTTTAAAATACTTTCAAAATCAAATCCTTCAATTCCAGCATTTTTCATTATCTTATGATCATCATCAGATATTTGAAGATCTTTCATTGACTATCCATCAACATGATCGTATTTTATTAAAAGGACCTAATGGTTGTGGTAAATCAAGCTTAATACGTTTTATTCTAGGTGAAAAGATTGAATATGATGGACAATATATATGTGGAAGTCAGTTAAAGATTTCCTATGTTCCACAGGATTGTACTTTTTTAAGTGGTCAACTGGATGATTGGATAGAACAGTGTCATAGCAATTTAACATTAGTTAAAACTTTATTAAGGAAATTAGGATTTTCACGTTCTCATTTTGATATCGCATTAGAAAATTTGAGCCAGGGTCAAAAGAAAAAAATCATGTTAGCTATTTCACTGGCAACCTCGGCCCATTTATATATATGGGATGAACCTTTAAATTATATTGATATTTTCTCACGTATCCAACTTGAAAATGCAATTTTAACTTATCAGCCTACTTTGTTGTTTGTTGAACATGATCAATATTTTCAACAGACCATTGCTACGAAAATAATGGATTTTCAAGAACTGGTTTGACAAATAATGTGTATCCATATACAATAAAAGACAAAGGAGAACACAGATGAAAAATTTAGTTGTTACAGATAGAGATATTTCAACTGACTTTTTTCAAAATTCAGTTATTGTGAATTTAAATAATATTCATTATTCAACATGTACAGGAGGATTATCTTGTTTAAAATGTGAGGGTTCCTGCTATTTTAAAGATGATATGAGTATTATTTCTAAATGGACAAATGATTGTCAGTTGATTATATATATTACAAGGGTGAAATATGGATGCTTTGATATTCCTTTTAAAAAGATGCTGGAAAGACTGGTCGTTAATCATGAACCTTATTATACAATGGTGGATGGGGAAACCTGTCATTTGGGGTTAAGTCAGTTGCGTAAAAAATTATTGGTGATTGGATATGGTCAGGCAACAGATGCAGAAAAGAAGCTGTTTAAAGACATTTTAGATGATTCGACATTGGGTTTTTCTTATTCATCTGTTGATGCTTATTTTTGTGAAGAAGATGAGCTAGATGAAGTTCTGCATACGTTTGGAGGTGTTGATCTTGGCTAAAATATTATTATTGAATTCGGGATTGAAACATACTCAAACATTTATGAAACCTTTTTTATCAAGATTAGAAGTTTATCTTGATGATCGTTGTGATTGTTTAGATGTTCGCCATGTATCGACCTTTGATGAACGTACTTTTTTTCAATATGATCAGGTTATTTTTCTTTTCTTCATTGCGCTTGATTCTATACCATCTTCAACATTAGAAATTTTTGAACGTCTAGAGTCACAGCCAAAAGGACCGACTGAAATTTATGCATTGATTGCTTGTGATGAATATGAACCTGAAAAATGTGATATTTCAGAGAAAATTTTACAAAATTGGTGTCAAAGAGAGCAATTACATTATAAGGGCAGCTTAAAAATTGGATCAGCACTTTTTATTATGAAGACGATGTCGCGTTTTGTTGTGTCTAATGAAATGAAACGCCTTTCTGATGCTATTATTCATCATCAGGATTTTTATAGCAAGACATCAATGTTAACAGATCGTATTTTTATGAAAAAAGCGAATCAATATTGGAATAAAGAAGTTAAGAAAATGAATAAGTTAAAACGAAAAAGACAAAAGCGTTAATGTGCTTTTGTCTTTTTTATGAATGAGATTCTAAAATTTGCTTAATATAGTCTAAGGGTAAACGTAAGCGATGAGCAAGTTCTTCATAAGAAAATCCTTGACTCACTAATCTTTTGATAATTTTACGCATACTCTCTCCCACCTCGATAATATGACCATCCGGATCATAGAAACGGACAACTCTTTGTCCCCATGTGCTTTCTTTTGGGGGATGTAGTAAAGTCACATGATATTGGTCTAAAACTAACATAAAAGCATCAATATCTTCTGTTTCAAAGGATAATTCCACTGCATGATTAACCATCATAATATCTTGATCAGTTTTGTGAATGAGATCTTTCCAGATTTCTTTTGATTGAAGCACGATACCAGATGACAATGTGACTGAACCATGAAAATCTAATAAAACTTTTAATCCTAGAACTTGTTTGTAGAATTTTTTAGATTGTTCTAGGTTATTGACAATTAAAACAGTATTTTTGAGTTTCATAATATCCTTCCTTTTCACTATGTTTCATTCTACCATAAAAACATGAACTTTTTTTATCTTTTTGTAATTTGTTCTAAATAAAAAATGAAATTCATATATTGATGTGTGAGAAGGAGGAAGTCTATGCAGACAATAGATATATTAAAAGATATTGGAAAAAGATGTGATGGTGACATCTATTTAGGGGTTGTTGGACCAGTCAGGGTGGGGAAATCATCATTTATTAAGCGTTTTATGGAAAAAGCTGTTATACCATATATTGATAATCCAGACGCTAAAATACGTGCTACTGATGAATTACCCCAATCTGGTGAAGGAAAAATGATTATGACAGTTGAACCTAAATTTGTTCCTAATCAGGCTGCTCACATTCAAATAGAAGATAATTTAGGAGTCAATATTCGTCTTGTTGATTGTGTGGGTTATGTCATAGATGGAGCGAAAGGTTATCAGGATGAGCAAGGAATTCGTTATGTCAAAACACCATGGTATTTAGAAGCTATTCCTTTTGATGAAGCTGCGAAAATAGGGACACAAAAGGTGATACAGGATCATTCAACGATTGGGATTGTCATGACTTGTGATGGCTCTATTTGTGAAATACCTGGAGCAGATTATGTACAGGCAACAGATGATGTGATTCGTGAACTTAAAGAAATTGGGAAACCATTTGTGATTGTTGTCAATTCAAAAGATCCTCAAAGTCTACAGTGTAATCAGCTTGTTGAAGATTTGAAAGAGAAACATGATGTTCCTGTTATGGCATTAAGGGTAACTGAAATGAATGAGGAAGATATAACGCATTTATTAAAAGAAGCATTATATGAATTTCCAATTCATGAAGTTAAAATTGAAGTTCCTCGCTGGATAGCTTTAATGGATTCATCTCATTGGTTAAAACAGACATTGGATGAGTCATTAGAAAAATCATTATTAGAGATTCATCGTTTTAGAGATGTAGAAAAAATAGCAACGCATATGAGTGAATTTGATTTTATTCGCAAAGCTTATCTTTCATCTATTGATACATCTTCTTCATCAGCAACTTTACGTATTCAAGAAAGAAATGGTCTATATCAGGAAATATTAAATGAAATTTTGGGACAGGAAAAATTCGATGCTGCATTATTTTTAAAACAGGTACAGGATTTGAAACAGATGAGTCAGGAGTATCAGGCTTATCAAAATGCCATTAGAATGGTTAAACAGACAGGATATGGATATGCTTTACCTTTAATGGATGATATAGAATTAAGTGAACCTGAAGTGATTAAACAGGGACCACGTTATGGAATGAAACTTGTTTCAACAGCATCAACTATTCATATGATTAAGGTTGATATAGAGTCTACATTTGAACCTATTATTGGATCGAAAGAACAGGCAGAAGCATTTATTCAATATTTACAAAGTCATGGTGAAAATAATAAAGAAGCTATCTTTGATTGTGACGTTTTTGGACGTAAATTGGGCGATTTGATTAATGAAGGTATGCGTATGAAATTAGCCTCTATGAATGAAACCGCTTGTATTAGAGTGCATGATATTTTAAGTAAAATTGTGAATAAAGGGAAGTCAAATGTGATTGCAATAGTTTTATAAATTTGTTATTGCGCTTAGGTTTTTGAAATGTTATACTACTACTTAGATTTAAGTAGGAGGCAGTATAAAAAATGAATAAAAAAGAGCTTATTGATATCGTTTCACTAAAAAAAGATTTAACAAAAAAGGATGCTGAAGCGTTAGTAGATACAGTTTTTGATACAATGATTGAAAGTATTTTGAATGGGGATAAAGTGCTTATTTCTGGATTTGGAACTTTTAAAGTGAATAATCGAAAAGAACGTAAAGGTGTAAGTCCTAAAACAAAAGAAGCAATGATTATCCCAGCTAGTAAAACTGTTTCATTTAAGCCAAGCAATAGATTAAAAGATGCAATGAATTAATTGCATCTTTTTTGACATACTGAGTTAACATAATGGGTATATTATAATTATTGAGGTGATGAAAAAATGTTTTTTCCGTTTTATGGAGTTTACTATAATAGCTATTATATGATTGGAACAATCTTTGTTATTTTGGCTGCTATATTGGCCTTATGGGCACAAATGAAAGTCACATCTACATATAGTCGTTATAAAAAGATAGCTAATATGCGTGGTATAAGTGGAGCACAGGTGGCAAGAGAAATATTGGATAGTGAAGGATTATATGATATTCAGATTTATGAAGTGAAAGGTCAATTAAGTGATCATTATAATCCTGGTCGCAAGACAATTAATCTTTCCAGTGATATTTATCATGGAACTTCTATAGCTTCTTTAGCTGTAGCAGCACATGAATGTGGACATGCCATTCAGTATAAAGAAAAATATATTCCTATTTCATTAAGAAATGCTATTTTACCAATTGCGAATGTTGGACAGTATTTAGGATGGATTGCCATCTTTATTGGGTTGATTCTTGGTCAAACAGACATTGCCTGGATTGGTTTTATTGCAATGTGTGGAATCTTGGCTTTCCAACTGGTGACTCTCCCAGTAGAGTTCAATGCATCTTCTCGAGCACTTTCTATTTTAAAAACACGTTATTTAACGACTTTGGAATATGATGGTGCTAAGAAAATGCTATCAGCTGCAGCCATGACTTATGTTGCGGCTTTGATTTCAACATTAATGAGTATGTTAAGAATATTTTTGATTATTTTAGGTAATTCAAGAGATGAGTAAAGACCAGTGATGGTCTTTTCATTTTTGTTTTGCATTTTAGACTTTTTGTTATATAATAGAAACACTGGAGGTGGACAGATTGAAAAAACATACATTTATTATTTCAGTTGTTGTGTTAGTTATTATTTTAGCAGTTGTTTCTTTTTATATGTTATTTGTTCATGTTCCATATTATCAATATCATCATCAACTTGATGAAATTAGAAATGAAATTTGTGAAACAAATCAATATGAATATGATGATTATTTTAGTGAATATCGTGGTAAAGAAACTTATTATATTGTCAAAGTGAAAATAAATGGTGTTGAATCTTATGTGGCATATAATAAGGATTTAAAACTGGTAGATACTTATCAAGGTGAAGTGGCTGATGAAGCAGTTGTCCAAAAAGCTATTCAAGATAAATATCAGGTCAATATAGAAAGTATGGAAATTGGTTATGAAAATGAAAGATTTGTATATTATGGACGTTACCAGGATGAGCAATCTTTGTTATATGTATATTATGATTTGGCAACTGGAGAATTTATAAAAGCAGTAAGGCTAGGAGAATAATATGGATGAATTATTAGATTATCGTTGTGTTGATTTTCAGAAGTTATTGATTTTAAAGTCTAAACAACTGCATATTTCTGATCAGGAGTGTTATGTACTATTGTTGATTATGACTTTAGATGATATAGGAGTTAAACCTATTACACCATCACAAATTTCACGTATTTGTTCTTTATCACTTCGAAAGATTGATGATATTTTGATGTCATTGGTTGATAAACATTGGATTTCAAGACAACATGGTTCATTAAATCTCAAGCCTTTACAAAAAATGTTGTTAAATCAACCAACTCAAACAGAAAGCCAGGATATTGATTTGGTTAGCATTTTTGAAGATGCCTTTGGACGTAGTTTAAGTCAAAGAGAAGTACAGTTAATTAATTCTTTAAAGTGTCAGGGCTTTGATGATGAAATGATTGTTGATGCTTTAAATGAGTCAGTGAAATCAGGTGTTATTACTTTTCGTTATATTGAAAAAGTATTGGATAATTGGGCACGTTATGGCGTTACAAAGCGCTATGCTCCTGCAAAGCCACAACCAAGTCATAATGAGGTTGAACAAAGTATAAAGGATTATAAATGGTGGGAAGAAAATGAATAAGGAAAGAGTCAAACATATTTTAGATGTTTTTGATGAGATGTATCCAGATGCTAAATGTGAATTGGTTCATCATAATGAATTAGAATTGTTAATTGCAGTCATGTTATCTGCTCAAACAACAGATGCGAGTGTGAATAAATTAACAGAACAGTTATTTCAAAAATATCAAAGTGTTGAAGATTATGCGAAAGCCCCTTTATCGCAATTAGAAAATGATTTACGTACTATTGGTCTTTATCGAAATAAAGCGAAAAATGTCAAAGCAATGGCGCAAAAACTCATTGATGATTTTGATGGTCAGGTTCCTTGTGATCATGAAGCCTTACAGACATTGCCAGGAGTAGGGCGTAAAACAGCGAATGTCGTCATATCAGAAGGATTTAAAGTGCCTGCTATTGCAGTGGATACACATGTAGAACGTATTTCAAAAAGGCTAGGTTTTGCTTTTAAGAAAGATTCAGTTTTGGTGGTTGAACAAAAGCTACAAAAAGCTATACCTCAAGAAAGATGGATTAAAACGCATCATCAAATGATTTTCTTTGGTAGATATCATTGTAAATCTATAAATCCTGATTGTCAGCATTGTTCACTCATTGATATATGTAAAGAGCCTAAAAGAAAAAAATATTTAAATATAGAAAAAGACTGAAAACTCATTGTTGAGAATTCAGTCTTATTTTTTTATTGTGTTGGAGTTTGTGTCGGTGTTGTAGGCTGAGTTGGGTCAGGTTGTTGTGTTTGACTTGTGGTCATGAATGAATCAGTACCAAGAGTCACAGTTTGACCATCAGCTTGTGTATGTGTAAATGTGACAGAATAAGTTGTTCCAGCGGATAATTGACTAAATGTGATTGTACCACTTTGTTGAAGTGTTTGATTTGTTCCATTTAACGAAGCAGTAATGGAAGTTCCAGCAGGGACAGTGACCTGATATGTAACTGAACTTTCTGTTAATGCAGTTTGTGTATAGCTTGCAGGCGTTGTGTCTTCTACTGTGATTGTTTGTGAAATTTTATTAGAAGTTCCATTGCCACTTTCAAAAGCATAGTATCCTGTTACAGTATATGTACCAGGTGATAATGTGTAATTTATTGTTCCAGTAGCACTATTTAAAGTTTCACTATGAACAACATTACCAGAGGCATCTGCAATATCAACTTTATAAACAACTTTTCCATATAATTGATTAATATTACCTAGATATGGAAGTGTGTAACTATTTCCACCAGCTGTATATGTTTTTGTAGGTGTTGCATCTTCTGTCATGCTCTTTGGATCATATTCAGTGAATGTGACATTGAGCTTATCATCAGTAACTTTTGCTGTAAAAGATGACAGATTATTTAAACTAGAACCATTTGCACTACCACTAGGTGTATTGTTCTTTTTGAATAAACCAGAAACAACACGATTATCAGGTACACCTTCACCTGGAGTCACATATGGATAAATACCTGATACACAGCTTGCTTCTACTAATCCAGATGGTTGAGAAGGATATGAATTTTTCATACCATCTTCATGTAAGAATTTGGCAATCATCGTTGCGATATTATTGGAATCGCGATTGCTTTTTGTATAATAACCTTTTTTTTGATCTTTAGCGTTATAACCTGTCCAGACACTCCATGTATAATCTGGAGAAAAAGCTGATAACCAGGCATCTTTATTTTGACCACGAATTTTTTCATTAACACTTGTATCATCAGCATGGTTAGAAGTTCCTGATTTAGCACCAATCTGATATCCTAAATTTAACATACTATACATTCCTGTTCCAGATTTGACATAGTCAGTCATGATATCACGAATCATATAAGCTGATTCTTCAGAAAGGGCTTGTGTTTTTTCTTCTTGATATTTTTGATCAATTTCAATAACTTCACCAGTTGTTAATAATTCGATTTTTTGAACTGTATGAGGTTCAATATAAGTTCCACCATTCGCAATGACAGCATAGGCACCAGCTTCAGATTCAGGAGTGACACCTTGTCGCCATGCTCCAATTGCATAACCAATGTCAACTGATTCGCCTTCCATATCAAATCCCAAGCTTTCAAGATATTGAGTTGCACCATCAATACCAATACCATCACCAACATCATTACCATTACAATCTTTTCCAGTAATGACTTCACTAAATGTTTGTAAAGCAGCAGCATTCCATGAATTGCTTAAGGCACTTGAAATAGAAATATCACCATTATATTTTCTTCCGTTCCAGTTACTAGGAACAAAACCATTTGCATATTCATAAGGAACATCATGGACATAATGGGCTGTTGAATAATCTAAGAATTCAAATGCAGCAGCATATGAAATTAAAGGTTTTAATGAAGAACCAGGTTGGTTCTTTTGACCATAGCTTGCACCTGTTTGAGATGCATATGCATATGTTGTCCCTAAAGGTGTATAATCACGTCCACTTAAAACACCGACAATGCGTCCTGTTGTGGATTCCTGAATAACAGCACCCACTTGAATTCTTGAATCCTGAAAATCATATGTTTCACCACTTGCGATATCATCTAATTGTTTTTGAACATCAGTATCAATATATGTATAGATACGCATAGGTGTTTCATACGGATCATAACCAATTGTTTCCTGAACTTCACGAATGACTTTATCAGCATATGCCTGATATTGTCCGCTTGTTGAAATTGGATTTGATTTCAATGTGTTTTCAACTGGAATAGCTTTTGTAGCTTCACATTCTTCTTCAGATATATAACCATGCTGTAACATTAAATCCAAGATTGTATCACGACGTTGTTGTGCTAAATCTAGATTTCTAAAAGGGTCATATCTGTTTGGAGAGTTTAAAGTACCCGCTAACAAAGCCGCTTCTGGTAATGTTAAGTTTTGTACTGATTTATCAAAATAATATCTTGAAGCTGCATAAATTCCAACTGTTTGAGGACCATATCCAAAATATATTTTATTTAAATAGAGTTCAAGAACTTCTTCTTTTGAAATTTGAGAAGTTGCTTCGATTGAAAGAATAATTTCACCAATTTTTCTTTCAATGGTTTGTTCCTCATCAGGATAGTATGACTTTTTAATTAACTGTTGAGTAATTGTTGAACCACCAGCTGTAATACCACCTGCAGCAATATTACCTGCTAAGGCTTTGACAATACGAGGAACATCAAACCCGTTATGTTCAAAAAAACGTGAATCTTCAGCAGCTACAACAGCATCAATCATTACTTGAGGAATGTCATTGTAACTGACATTTTTTTGAACACCACCACGAGCAACGGAAAACCACTCTTCACCGTCTGTTGTACATAAAACAGAAGATTCATCAGAAGTGAGTTTTTCCTTTGAAAAGCCTTCTACCTGTTTGAAAATCCCAAATCCCAAATACATACCAGCAGAAGTAATCATAACCGCAACAATTAAACAAACAACTTTAATAATTCGTCTTTTTTGTTTTTTGTTTTCTGTTTTGGTAGATTTTTTTCGGTTTATTTTTTTCATCATTCATCCTCCTTAAAATACCAATCGTCAACAACTTTTAAATAATCTAATCTTGGTTGATAGCCTTGGGGTATCAGATGTCCAAGATTTTTGATTTTTTCATATGTTATTGATTTTCGCTGGGAATGATAATAATCATTAATGATATGACTTGCGTCAATTAAGTATACCTCATTTAATGAGGTAAATGCAATAATAACAAAAGCAATCCCTCCATGATTGATGATTTTTTGTAGATGATCAATCTGATGTTTTGAAATATTTGCAAAAGGAAAGGTCTTGACTTTTGTTTCTTTAGCTTCAAAATCCACATATTTCCCACGATAAAGTCCATTATAGTCTGTGGTTGAAGGTGTTTTATAATAAGCTTCTACAATTTTAGCGGCTTCACGTCTGGGATAGTTAACTTTGACAATTTGAATAGGCGTTGGCTTTTTATAAATAACCGCAATATCATGTGAAAGATAATATTGATTCGATAATGTAATATCTTCTTCCAATGACATTCCACGATGAGCTGTATAATGTTTTTTATCGTGCGTTGGTAATGTTGAAGATTGCCAGCTGCGTTTCATATTAGGGTAATTAACCATAATTATATCCTTTCATTGATTTACCATGTTATTATAACATATATTTTTCCCATCTTGTCTAATTTGTGTGTAAAATCATCTTTTTTTAAAAATATCTTGCATTTATAATTGTTTTTTGTGAAAATATGGAGGAGGAAAGGTGATGGATATGGCAAATAAAATACAGTTAAGTCCAAAAAAAATTTTAAACAAACATTTTCAAATAGATTTTAAGGGTTATAGTGCAACCGAAGTAGATTATTTTTTAGATACAGTTGTTGAAGATTATGAAACATTTGCGCAAATGTTAAATGAATCTTATGAACAGATTGAAAATCTACAAAAAGAAAACGAAGCTTTAAAAATGAAAATGGCAAATATGGAAAGAGAACATTTGATTCAACAGGATAATTTACGTTCTATGGAAGAAAATCTTTCATCTAATGTAGATTTGTTAAAAAGAATCTCTAATTTAGAAAAAGAAGTCTATAAAAATAAATAATGATTGCTTTTTTTTGCGATTTTGAGTAAAATATGCATGCTCATGAGAACCGATTGCTAGAAATAGAGGAAAGTCCGGGCATCCACAATCTGCGATGATTGTAGTGTTTGTACTGCATCTAATAAATGCAGGTAGCATCTTGCTAACGACAGACCTAAGACCTAAACCGTCAGGCATGGTTGATAAGTCATAAAGTGCCACAGAAACAATGTCTTTTGAAAAAAAGAGTGAAAAGCGGTAAACTCTGCAAGGATGAAACCCAAATTTTGGTAGGGGAGCTTCATAGAGGGAATTGAACTGATATGAAGATGTGTTATACACATAGATAAATAATCGGTTGAAAAACAGAACTCGGCTTATCAGAATGAGCAATTTTGTCGATAGAAATGTCGACTTTTTTTTCTACCTAAAATAAAAATATTTATTTTTTTGACAGGAAATTATATAGATATAGGATAAAATTCATAACTTGTTCATAAATTCATAAAATAATAGTGTTGGTATTGTAAAAATAACTATTTTATGGTTTAATATGATTATTATTGAAGGGACATTTTCTGGAAATAAGGAGGTATTTTTTTGGATAATTTAGGTCAAAATATTCGTCAAAAAAGAGAAAAGAAACAAATGACGATAGAAGATTTATCAGCAAAAACAAAAATTTCAGTCGCTGTTTTAAGAGATATAGAAAATGGGAAATTTGATCGCTATAAAGGTGATGAAGCTTATGTAAAGATGTACCTCAAAAAAATCTCACAAGCTTTAGAGATGGATGGAGAACAGTTAACAGAGCAATATATAGAATTAACTCGTGAAATTGAGTTGGAAGAATTAAAGGAAAAAGAAATACAGGAAGATCATAATGAAGAAATTGTGAATAAAGGGAAAAAATTCTCTTTTAAAGCACCTCAATTAACTAGAAAACCTTCTGTATATGAAGATAAATCGCATGTAACGATTATTCGTGCAGCTATTATTTTGATTTTAGTGTGTCTGGTGATTGTCGTTATTTGGTTTGGATTTTATGCAACACGTACTCAAAGTGATGATCCAGTAAAACCTGATAATCAATTGACAGTAGAAGGAAATGTGGAAACAACACCTCCAGATAATCAGCCGTCAAATTCTGGAAATAATGGTAATCAATCACAAACAACACAAGGAACTGTAGAATTTACTAGAAATGATTTTTTAGATTATAATTTCAAATTGCCTGCAGATGCCCAAACATTTACATTGAAAGTTGAATATAATGCACCTTGTTGGGCACAAATGAGAGTCAATGATGAGATATATGATCAGTTTGTATCAAAAATTTATCATGAAAATGAAGATGGTGAAACTGAAACAGTAGAATTGACATTTAATGTAAGTGATTTTGAAAGTTTAGATTTACGTAATGGTAATAATAGAGGACATCGTTATTATATTAATAATCAGGAAATTCCATTAACTGATGAAGATATCAATACTAATCAAGATAGACCAGTCGATTTCATTTTAACATTAGAGAAGGAATAATATGAATTTACCTAATAAATTAACAACAATTCGTTTATTAAGTGTCCCGTTATTTATTATTGTTTATTTGATACCATATCAATCATTAGGTATTGAGATACCTGTTTTTGATGTTTTATCAACATCATTATCTTTATTGGATATTATTTTATTTTTGATTTTTGCTTTATCAGCATTGACGGATTATTTAGATGGTTATATTGCACGAAAACAGCATTTGATTACGACTTTTGGAAAGTTTATTGATCCAATTGCTGATAAATTGATTGTCAATACGACTTTATTATTGTTAGCTTCAACACATGATATTCATATCATTATTCCTATCATTATGATTTCAAGAGATATTATTGTTGATGCTATTCGTTTGGTTGCCAGCCAAAAGAATGTTGTTTTAGCGGCAAGTTATCTAGGAAAAGCAAAAACAATGACACAAATGATTGCTATTTGTTTGCTGTTATTGAATAATATTGTTTTTGCTGGTTTGCATATTCCAATGGATCAGATCATGATTTGGCTTGCAACATTGATTTCTTTTGTGAGTGGAGTAGACTATTTTATGAAAAATAGACAATATATCATGGAGAGTATGTAAAATGGAAGAATTAGCTCAATTATTAATACAAAGGAATATTTCGATAAGCAGTGTAGAGAGTTTTACAGTAGGTGGTTTTGCCAAAACAATTGGTAGTATTAGTGGCATTTCGGCTGTTTATCGAGGAACATTAGTGAGCTATCAGACACGTATTAAAAGAGATGTTTTGCATATTGATGAAAAAATTATTGATCAGTTTGGCGTTGTTTCTAAAGAAGTCGCAGGACTGATGGCCATTCAAGGACAAAAAATGTTTGATAGTGATGTATGCATTTCTTTTACTGGAAATGCAGGTCCATCAGCAATGGAAGGAAAACCAGTTGGTTTGATTTATATTGGTATTGCCTATGGTGAAAATATATATACTTTTTGTTATCGTCTTTCTGGCAGCCGTGATGATATTCAAAAACAGGCTATTTTGATAGGAATTGAAAAAATTTTAGAAATTTTGAAGTAATTTCATAAAAAAGTGTTGTATATAAATAGTAGGAGGAATATTTTATGGCAGAAAAGAAAGTGAAAAAAACAGAATCAGTTGATGATAAAAAAGAAAAAGCATTAACAGATGCCATTCATTTAATTGAAAAGCAGTTTGGTAAAGGGTCAATTATGAAATTAGGCGATCGTGTGGCAGTTGATATTGATGTGATTCCTACCGGTTCATTAACACTGGATGCTGCACTTGGTATTGGTGGTTATCCCAAAGGACGTATTATTGAAATTTATGGTCCTGAATCAAGTGGGAAAACAACATTAACACTTCATGCGATAGCAGAAGTTCAAAAACAGGGAGGAAGAGCTGCTTTTATTGATGCAGAGCATGCTATTGATCCTATTTATGCGAGAAATTTAGGAGTGAATGTTGATGAACTGATTTTATCACAGCCTGATAGTGGAGAACAGGGGTTAGCTATTGCGGAAACTTTAGTAAAGAGTAATGCGATTGACTTGGTTGTTGTTGACTCAGTAGCGGCTTTGGTTCCACAAGTTGAACTTGATGGTGAAATGGGTGATAATTCAGTTGGTTTACAGGCGCGTATGATGTCTAAGGCTATGCGTCGTTTGTCTGGACTTATGAATAAAACATCATGTACAATTATTTTTATTAATCAGTTAAGAGAAAAAATTGGTGTTATGTATGGTAATCCTGAAACAACAACAGGAGGACGTGCCTTGAAGTTTTATGCTTCTGTGCGTATTGAAATCAGACGTAGTGAAGCTATCAAAAATGGTAGTGAGATTGTTGGAAATAAAGTCAATATTAAAGTTGTCAAAAACAAGGTTTCACCTCCATTTAAAACAACATCTGTGGATATCATTTATGGTAAAGGTATCGCAAGAGATGGTGAAATTATTGATTTGGCAGTTGCTCATGATATTATTGATAAATCAGGCGCATGGTATGCTTATCAAGGTGAAAAAATTGGTCAGGGTAGAGAAAATGTTAAAATTTTCTTAGCTGAACATCCTGATATCATGAATGAAATTGAAGAAAAAGTCAAAGCACAGATTTTTGCTCATGAAGAAGCTTAACCAATATAGTTTTCTATATTGGTTTTTATTATGGTCAAAAAGCAATCTTTTGATATTTTATTGTCAATTTCACAAAAATACGGTATAATATTTTATGTGTGTAATGCACAACAAGAAATTTGTCATAGGAAATAGGAGGAAGATTATGCAAGAATTTGGTGCCCCTCTTACTATTGTTACCTATGTTCTTTGTGTCGCTTTAGGATTTGGTTTATATTTTATTTTAACAAAATTAGGAGTATCTAAAGCTCATGATGATGCTTCTAGAATTGTGGATGAAGCCAATTCTAAGGCTGATAATATAGTTAAGGAAGCGATTCTTGATGCGAAAACACAGGCTTATGAATATAAGCTTGAGGCTGAAAAAGAAATCAAGGAACAACGCTTAGAAGTTACTAAATTTGAAAATAAACTATTGCAAAGAGAACAAAATATTGATCGTAGAGATATTGCTTTACAAGGTAGAGAAGATGTTTTGGAAGAAAAAGCAGTGCAATTAGAAAAGAAAAGTGAAGAACTAGGGAAATTAGAGGCTCAATTGAAAGATCAGATTGATGCAAAAATTACGGAATTAGAAAAAATTGCAGCAATGAGCGCTAATGAAGCAAAAGAAGAGTTATTTAAACAAGTTGAACAAAAAATGTCAAAAGAAGTGACAGCTTATATCAAAGAGCAGGAAGATGAGGCAAAATCTAAAGCTTCGCTTTATGCAAAAGATATTATTGCAGCAGCTATTAATCGTTATTCACAGGAAGAAACGATTGAACGAACTGTTAATGTTGTCGCTTTACCAAGCGAAGAAATGAAAGGTCGTATTATTGGACGTGAAGGAAGAAATATTAAAGCAATTGAAAATGCAACAGGAGTAGAATTGATTATTGATGATACACCTGAAGCTATTACTATTTCTTGCTTTGATCCAATTCGTAGAGAAATTGCACGTCTTTCATTAGAAACGTTGATTAGAGATGGAAGAATTCAACCTGGTCGTATTGAAGAAGTGGTTCAAAAGACAAAAAATGAACTTCATGAAGTTATTCAAAAAACTGGGGAAGATGCTATTTTTGAATTAGGTTTATCACGTGTTCACAAAGAAATTATCATGTTGATTGGAAAATTGAAATATCGTACAAGTTATGGTCAAAATGCTTTACAGCACTCATTAGAAGTTGCGCATTTTGCTGGAATGATGGCAGCTGAACTTGGTCTCAACCAACAGCTTGCTAGACGTGCGGGATTATTACATGATATTGGAAAAGCTGTTGACCATGAAATGGAAGGTAGCCATGTTGAGTTAGGTGTGAAGTTTGCAAAGAAATATGGTGAAAATGCAACTGTTATTAATGCCATTGAATCACATCATGGAGATGTGGAACCAACAAGCGTTATTTCTATCTTAGTAGCCGCTGCTGATACTTTATCGGCTGCTAGACCTGGAAGCCGTAGCGAAACAATTGAAAATTATATTCAAAGACTTGAAAAACTAGAAGAAATTTCTAAAGGTTTTGATGGTGTTGATAAAGTATTTGCTATTCAGGCTGGTCGAGAAATTCGTGTTATCGTCAAACCGGATCAAGTTGATGATTTAACAAGCCATCAGCTTGCAAGAGATATTAGAGATAAAATTGAAAACGAACTCACTTATCCTGGACATATCAAAGTGACAGTGATTCGTGAAGTTCGTGCCAATGAAATTGCCAAATAAAAGATAGGATATCCTATCTTTTTTTAGAAAGTAGGAGAGATAATGAACATTCTTTTTATTGGAGATGTTTTTTCAGCAATTGGGAGAGAAATGATTGATCAATATTTACCATTGTTGAAGAAGAAATATCAGATTGATTTTGTCATTGCCAATGTAGAAAATGCAACGCACGGCAAAGGATTAATAAAAAAACATTATGATGAGTTTTTATTTCAAGGTATATCATTTATGACCATGGGTAATCATACATTTGCTAAAAAGGAACTGTTTCAATATATAGACGAAGCAGATCGTTTAATCGTGCCTTATAATCAGCCTAAAGCTTTGCCGGGTGTTGGAAGTCGTGAGATTATGTTTCAAAATCGTAAGATTCGTGTGACGAATCTATTAGGTATTACTTTTATGGATGGAAAGTCACAAAATCCATTTGAAGCTATTGATGAAATTTTGAAAGAAGATCAAAGTGATATTCATATTATTGATTTTCATGCTGAAGCTACAAGTGAAAAGGTGGCTTTAGGTTATTATCTTGATGGAAAAGTTGCGGCAGTGCTAGGGACACATACACATGTGACTACAGCTGATGAAAAGATTTTGCCTCATGGAACAGCATTTCAATGTGATGTAGGAATGACAGGTCCTTATCATAGTGCTATTGGATGTGATGTTGAAGGAATTATTAAACGCATGAAAATGGGTATTATGACACCTTTCCAGGTAGCTGAAGGAATGGGGCAATTCAGAGCAACTTTACTATCATTTAATCAAAATAATGAGTGTACGCATATTCAAAGAATTTGTATTGATCCAGATCATCCTTTATAGTATATTTTTCCTCTTTGCTCATATATTAAAAGCAAGGAGGAATTTTTATGGAAATGATGAGAGTATCGTCTTCTTCACAACCAAGCAAGGTTGCTGGAGCATTAACGAGTTTATTAAGAGAACACCAAAAGGTTCAAATTCAAGTGATTGGAGCAGCTGCTTTAAATCAGGCTATGAAGGCTATTGCTATTTCACGTGGCTACATTGCACCAAGTGGATATGAATTGTATTGTATCCCATCATTTTATGATTTGACAATTGATAATCAGGTCATTACATCATTAAGATTAAATGTAGAAATGAGATGAAAAGGCTTTATTTTTTTTAGCAAAGTGTTATAATAGAAATGTGATAATAAGGAGGAAATATTATGGCAAAATGTAAATTATTAATGTCTACTGCTCAAGTTCAAAAATTAATTGATTTCTTTGATGGGTATGAAGATGATAAAGTTAAATGTAAATTTATAAAGAAAACAGGAATTAAAGCTGAAATTGAATGTGAAACAGAATTAAGCCCTGATGAAGCTGCTTCATATTGCAAAGGTTTATTTAAGAAAACACCAGAAGGTGGAATCTTATATTTCTCAATTCAGCCAGATGGATTCTTTGGTTAATGAAAAATAAGGACAACGTCCTTATTTTTTTCTTTCTTATTTTGATTTATTTGGTATAATAAAGCAGAAAGTGGTGAGAAAATGAAAGATTATAGTCAATATTTTAAAGGTCCATCTTTAAAAGATGCTAAACATAGAGGAAAAGATGAAATACATCATATTAAAGATGCTTATGAAATACCAGCAGATATGGTTGGTATTGGAAAAGGACAGAAATACTTTATTCAGACATATGGTTGCCAAGCTAATGAACGTGATAGTGAAACACTAGCAGGTATTTTAGAAAGTTTAGGATACAGTGCAACTGATGAAATTAAAGATGCACAGGTTGTTTTACTGAATACTTGTGCAATAAGAGAAAATGCTGAAGAAAAGGTTTTTGGAAAAATTGGATATCTTAAAAAAGTCAAAAGAACAAATCCTAATATTATCTTTGGAATTTGTGGATGTATGGCTCAAGAAGAAGTTGTTGTTAATAAGATTTTAGAAAAACATCCACAAGTAGATTTGATTTTTGGAACACATAATATCCATCGTTTGCCTGTTTTATTAAAACAAGCTATGTTAGATAAAGAAATGGTTTTGGAAGTCTGGTCTAAAGAAGGGGATGTCATTGAAAATCTACCAAGTCATCGTGCGCATCCTTATAAAGCTTGGGTTAATATTATGTATGGATGTAATAAGTTTTGTACATATTGTATTGTGCCTTACACACGTGGTAAAGAAAGATCACGTCTAAAAGAAGAAATTCTTCAAGAAGTTTTAGAATTAAAAGAGCAGGGATATCAGGAGATTACATTATTAGGCCAAAATGTGAATTCTTATGGTAAGGATTTTCAAGATAATTATAACTTTGCTTCATTGTTAGAAGATGTAGCTAAAACTGGCATTCCACGTATACGTTTTACAACTAGTCATCCATGGGATTTCAGTGATGAAATGATTGATGTTATTGCTCAATATGATAACATTATGCCAGCGATTCACTTACCTGTTCAATCAGGAAATAGTGAAGTTTTAAAACGTATGGGAAGAAGATATACAAGAGAGGATTATTTAAAATTATTTGATAAGATTAAATCAAAGATTCCTGATTGTACTATCACAACTGATGTTATTGTAGGATTCCCAGGAGAAACAGATGAACAGTTTGAAGATACATTATCTTTATATGAATATTGTGAATATGATTTAGCATATACATTTATTTATTCACCTCGTGCGGGAACACCAGCGGCGAAGATGGAGGATGATATTGACATTCATACAAAAGAACAACGTCTATATCGTCTCAATGATTTGGTGAATGAAAAAGCACTTAAACAAAATCAAAAATTTCTAAATCAGGTTGTAGAAGTTCTCGTAGAAGGAACATCTAAAAAAGATAATGAAATGTTAACAGGATATACAAAACATCAAAAACTTATTAATTTTAAAGGAAATCCTGAACATATTGGTCAAATAGTTCCTGTTAGAGTCACAGAAGTCAAAACATGGGCATTGAAAGGTGAAGAAGTTGAATAAACAAGTTCAAGAAAAGGCTGAAGCTTTGAATCAATGGATTTTAAATCAGGATATTGTCAAAGAATATCAAAGATATGAAAAGAAGATACAAAATGATGAAGTGTTGAAAGCTTTGGAGAAGGAGTTAAAACAAATGCAGCAGGCTATTGTAAAAGCTAAACATTTGAATAACGACTGTGAAAGTTTAATTCAAGCTTATCAAAAAAAGAAAAAATCGTTTGATGAAAATCCATTAGTATATAATTATTTAGTGTTAAAAGAAGAAGTGAATGCATTATTAAATCAGATTCAAAATGATATTAATCTGGAATTGAAGAAAAAGAGTTGACGAAATCATGAAAAATCTATATAATTTCTTCAATAAATGACAATATAAGAAAAAAGGAGAGAGATTATGGCATATTTTTTTGAAGAACCATCACATACTTTTAATGAATATTTATTGGTACCAGGATACTCAAGTGCTCAGTGTCAACCAAAAAATGTCAGTTTAAAAACACCATTAGTTAAATTTAAAAAAGGTGAAGAACCTGCATTATCGTTAAACATCCCACTTGTATCAGCAATCATGCAATCTGTATCTAATGATACAATGGCTATTGCTTTAGCAAGAGAAGGTGGAGTTTCATTTATATATGGATCACAAACTGTTGAAGCACAGGCTGAAATGGTTAGAAAAGTGAAAAATTATAAAGCTGGATTTGTTCCAAGTGATTCAAATATTGCTCCTGATCAGACTTTAAAGGATGTTATTGCGTTAAAAGAAAAAACTGGACATTCAACTATGGCTGTGACTGAAGATGGAACACAAAATGGAAAATTAGTTGGAATTGTAACAGGAAGAGATTATCGTATTTCACGTATGTCTTTAGATACAAAAGTATCTGAGTTTATGACACCATTTGATAAATTGATTACTGCTAAAAGTGGTGTTTCATTGAAAGAAGCTAATGATATTATCTGGGATAATAAGTTGAATGCTTTACCAATTATTGATGATAATCAGAAATTAGAATATTTTGTATTTAGAAAAGATTATGAATCAAGAAAATCTAATCCTAATGAATTATTAGATGCATCTAAGAGATATGTTGTTGGTGCAGGTATCAATACAAGAGATTATGCAACACGTGTTCCTGCGTTAGTAGAAGCTGGAGCAGATGTATTATGTATTGATTCTAGTGAAGGATTCAGTGAATGGCAAAAATTAACAATTGAATGGATCAGAGAACATTATGGTGATAGTGTAAAAGTTGGTGCTGGAAATGTTGTTGATGCTGAAGGATTTAGATTTTTAGCTGAATGTGGTGCTGATTTCGTTAAAGTTGGAATCGGTGGAGGTTCTATTTGTATTACACGTGAACAAAAAGGAATTGGTAGAGGACAAGCAACTGCAACTATTGAAGTTGCTAAAGCTAGAGATGAATATTTTAAAGAAACTGGAATTTATGTTCCTATCTGTAGTGATGGTGGAATTGTTCATGACTATCATATGACATTAGCTTTAGCAATGGGATCAGATTTTATCATGTTAGGAAGATATTTCTCTCGTTTTGATGAATCACCTACAAATAAAGTCAATATCAATGGACAGTATATGAAAGAATACTGGGGTGAAGGAAGCGCTCGTGCACGTAACTGGCAACGTTATGATTTAGGTGGAGATGCTAAACTTTCATTTGAAGAAGGTGTTGATTCTTATGTACCATATGCAGGTCCATTAAAAGATAATGTTGGTTTAACACTTGCCAAAATTAAATCAACTATGTGTAACTGTGGTGCTTTAACAATTCCTGAATTACAGGAAAAAGCCAAAATCACTCTCGTTTCTTCAACAAGTATTGTTGAAGGTGGAGCACATGATGTTGTGTTGAAAGATTCAACACCATCACATAATCAATAAGATACTTCATTTGAAGTATCTTTTTTTATCATGTTTATGATTATTGATTAAGGGAATTCACGAACTCACTGGTTAATATTTGATGAATATATTAAAAAATTGTGGTAATTAAGGAGATTTATCATATAGTATATAGAGGTGGGTTTATGAGTCATAATATTAGAGAGATCTATACAAAAGCGATTGTGGCTAAAGGCAAAAAATTATCTAGGAATACTTACAATTTTACTTTGAGTCATTTACCTGATGATATACTGGGGTGCTGGATTACTAATCATCACTATGAAGCCGCTATTAAAAATAAGATTCCTAAAATTGTTGGTACTTTTGATATTCACATCTGGTACAGTTATCGTGATGAAATGGATTCAATTGTAGAAAAACATCAGGTCACTTATATTGACGACATGCAGGTTACTAAAAAGGAAGATCGTGAATTTGAAAATAGTGATCAGGTCAAAGGGAGATGTTTAGAAAAGCCAAAATGTTTATCGGCTACGCATGCATCAAAAGAAGTGACAATTGAAATTGAAAAAGAAATGCAAATTGAAATTAGTGGAGAAACATGTATTAAAGTAGAAGTGAAAGATGAAGAAGAAATTTGGGATGATTTAGAAGATATTGAAATCAATCCGCATTTTATTAAGGGCTAGTATAGGAAGATGCTTTTTGCATCTTTTTTTTGTATGGAATCTTTTCTTTATTTTACAAAATATGCTATAATGTGGAAGTTATAAAGGAGGAATATTATGAAGCAAAAATATTCACCAATGATGATGCAATACTTGGAAATTAAAGAACAAAATCAAGATGCTATAGTGATGTTTCGTTTAGGTGATTTCTATGAAATGTTTTTTGATGATGCTATTGTTGTATCTAAAGCATTGGATTTAGCTTTGACTGGAAAAAATGCTGGGGTTAAAGAAAGAGTTCCTATGTGTGGAGTTCCTTTTCACTCAGTCAGTGGCTATATTCAAAAACTTATTGATTTAGGACATAAAGTAGCAATTGTAGAACAATTATCTGAACCTGGAAAAAAAGGTATTGTCAAACGTGGCGTTGTTCAAATTATTACTCCTGGAACGATTATGGATACGTCTTTAAATGAAAAAAGAAATAATTATATTGGGGCTTTAGGTATTTTTGATTTTAACTATACTTTGGCTTATTGCGATATTTCAACAGGTGAATTCTATGTTGTCAATATTGATAAAAAGGAACATGTTCTTAAAAACTATATTGATTCTTTAGGGTTGAAAGAAATTGTTGTTCAAGATGATTGGACAATGGATGGTTTATTTATTTCACATTTTGATAATGATAAATTTAATGAAAACTATAAAAAAATCTTTGATTCAATAACTGATCTCAAACAAATCAAAATATGTTCTTTATTATTAAATTATATGTTGGATACTCAAAAAAGAGAGTTAGAACATATACAAAAAATTCAGGAAGTAAAAACTGAAGATTATATTTATATGGATTCTTATACAAAGAAGTCATTAGAATTAATAAAGAATTTAAATAATGAAAGTTATGGGACTTTGCAATGGTTATTAGATGATACAAAATCAGCAATGGGTGGTCGTTTATTAAGACAGTGGATTGAAAGACCGTTGGTTAATCAGGAAAAAATTGAAAAACGTATGGATATCATTGAAATATTGATTGATAATTTCATTGAACGTGAAACTATTAAAGATATTATTAATGATGTATATGATTTGGAGAAATTAGCTGGACGTATTGCTTTTGGAAATGTTAACGCCAGAGATCTAAAATGGATTGCTTCTTCTTTAAAGGTGATCCCAGAATTGAAGCATCAGCTTTTATCATTAGATCATCCTTATACGCATGAATTGGCGAATCAACTCATAGATTTATCACATTTAACCCAGACCATTGATGAGGCCATTATTGATAATCCTCCATTGACATTAAAAGAAGGTGGATTGATTCGCTCAGGTTATAATCAGGAATTAGATGAATTGAGATATATTCGTGAAAATGGAAAACAATGGTTAAGTGAATTTGAAGCTAAAGAAAGAGAAAAAACAGGCATCAAAGGCTTAAAAATAGGTTATAATCGTGTTTTTGGTTATTATATTGAAGTCACAAAAAGTTATTTACCAATGATTAAAGATGAGTTTGAATATACACGTAAACAAAGTATTTCTAATGCTGAACGTTTTGTGACACCAGAGCTTAAAGAAATGGAAGCTAAGATTTTAAGTGCTAATGATAAAATTGTTGCGCTAGAATATGAAATTTTTGTACAAATGCGAGAATATATTAAAAAAGATGTCCATTTGATCCAAGATGTTGCCGCAGTAATTGCACAAATTGATGTCTATCAATCCTTGGCCTCAAAAGCAAGTGCATATGGATATGTCAGACCAACTTTTAATCAAAATCATACTTTAAATATTATCAATGGCAGACATGCAGTGATAGAACAAGTTATCTCTCGACAAAACTATGTACCTAATGATATTCATATTCCTGAAGATCAATCTATTCTATTGATTACAGGACCTAATATGGGTGGTAAATCTACGTATATGCGACAAATTGCATTAAGTGTGATTATGGCACAAATTGGTTCTTTTGTTCCAGCAGATGAAGCGAATATGCCTATCTTTGATCAAATTTTTACCCGTATTGGTGCTAGTGATGATTTGATTTCTGGACAATCAACTTTCATGGTAGAAATGCTTGAAGCAAATAATGCTTTACGTTATGCAACCAAAGATTCATTAATTATTTTTGATGAAATTGGTCGTGGGACAGCAACTTTTGATGGTATGGCCATTGCCCAATCCATTATTGAATACATTGCAACATCTATACAATGTATAACTCTGTTTTCAACACATTATCATGAACTGACAATGATGGATGCATCTTTCCATATTCAAAATGTACATGCCAGTGCTTCAATAGAAGATGATCATATTGTTTTCCTTTATAAGATTAAACCAGGGAAAAGTCATCGTTCTTATGGTATTAATGTTGCTCAATTAGCGAAGTTACCAGAAGAAGTTATCCAACGCTCTCAAGTGATTTTAGAATCTTTAGAAAATAATAATATTGAAAAAGTTATTAGTGAAAAACAAGAACCTCAAATGATTACAAAAGAAAGTGCAGTGGAAAAAGCTTTAGAACGTATTGATCCAATGTCATTATCTCCATTAGATGCTTTAAGTACATTAATTGAATTAAAAAAATTATTATAGTGAGGTGAGAAAATGGGGAAAATCAGACAATTAGATGATATTCTTTCTAATAAAATTGCGGCTGGGGAAGTTGTAGAAAGACCATCAAGTGTCGTCAAAGAACTGGTTGAAAATAGTATTGATGCCGGTGCTTCAAAAATTGATATATTCATTGAAGATGGTGGTATGCAAAAAATAAAAGTTTGTGATAACGGAGAAGGCATGGAAGCAGTGGATGCACGTTTGTGTTTTTCTAGGCATGCGACAAGTAAAATTAAGGATGATCGAGATTTATTCAATATTATGACATTAGGTTTTAGAGGAGAAGCTATTCCTTCTATCGCCTCAGTCAGTCGCTTTGATTTAAGAACTTCAACGGGCTTGCAGGGAACATCTATTGTTTATGAATTTGGTAAGTATCAGCAAGAGGAAGTTTGCGACTTGCCTAAAGGGACACAAATCACTGTTACGAAACTCTTTCAAAATGTTCCTGCCAGATTAAAATATTTAAAATCTGTTAACAGTGAATTTGCGGCTATTCATCAATATGTAGAACGTATGGCATTGGCTTATCCTCAAATAGCTTTTCATCTTTATCATAATGATAAGGCTATTTTTCAAACGAATGGAAAAGGACAGCTCTTAGAGGTCATTGCTAATATGTATGGAATTGCAACAGCTAAAAATATGTTGCCATTGCATCTGCAGACTGATGAATTTCAAATAGATGGATATATCAGTAAAATAGATACATCACGTGCATCTAAAGCTAATATTATTACTTTGGTTAATCATCGTTATGTTAAAAATGTCATGAGTATAGATGCTATTAATAATGCCTATCGTTCTTATTTGGCTGATAATCGTTACCCTATTGCTGTTGTCAATATTGAAGTTGATCCTTATTTGGTTGATGTCAATGTTCATCCATCTAAATTAGAAGTTCGTTTTTCTAAAGAATATGAATTAAGAGATTTAATTTATAATGGTGTCAGTGAAACATTGAGACAGGTCGATTTAACATATGAAGCTAAAAATAAGCAAACAGAACGAGAAACTTTCAAACCACAATTAGATCAAATGACATTGTCAATTTCAGAAGAACCGCCAATTCAAGAAACACCTTTATGGACTCAGTCAGCTGTTTTAAAAGACAATCATAGTGTTGAAGAACCTGTTTTGACATATCAAAGTCAAGAGGTACAACAGGATGTTATCATACCTGAAAATCCACAACCTGTGATGAAGGAAGAAAAAATAAAACCTATAAAGGAAAAAATATATGCGAAAGTACAGATTCATGGAACTTATTTGGTTGGTGAAAATGAAAAAGGAATGTATCTGGTTGATCAGCATGCTGCTCAGGAAAGAATTAATTATGAATATTATAAAGATAAATTTGCCAATCTTGATTTGACAATGCAACCATTGATTGTTCCATTACAATTTGAATATCCAATGAGTGAATTTCTTATTTTAGAAGAAAGAAAAGAGATGCTAGAAAAAGTAGGTATTCATTTAGAAGTATTTGGGCAACATGGTTATATTGTAAGAAGTTTACCACTGTGGATGAAAAAAATTGATGAGAATGTATTTGTAGATGAAATGATTCAAGAAGTTTTGCATAAAAATCATTTAGATGTTGTTGCCTTGCAAGATCATGCGATTGCAACACTTAGCTGTAAAGCATCATTAAAAGCGAATACGTATTTATCACAAGCGGATATGCAGACTATTTTTGATAATCTTATGCGATGTGATAATCCATATGTTTGTCCACATGGTAGACCAACAATTATTTTTTACAGTAGTTATGAATTAGAAAAATTATTTAAGAGGGTGGTTTAATGCGTAAAAGTATTTTTCGTTTAGTCTTAGAATTTCTTTTAGGTGGTGCTGTTATTATGCTTACAACCTATCTATTTCCAGAAGTGTATGTGAAAAACTTTGGTGTTGCTTGTTTGATTGCTATTGTTTTAGCTTTGTTAAATACGTTTATTAAACCTCTATTAACTTTTATAGCTTTTCCTATCACATTATTAACTTTAGGATTGTTTCAGTTGATTATTAATGGTTTTGTATTAGAAATAGCTGAAATGATTTTGGCTCCAGATTTTTATATTCCTTCTTTTGGTCTCACAATTATTATATCGGTTATTATCTCTATTTTATATAGTTTACTGGGAATTGGTAAAATCAATGAATAAAGTGATTGTTGTTGTAGGACCAACAGGTGTAGGAAAAACAAGAATGGGAGTTGCTTTAGCAAAATATTTCAATGGTGAAGTGATTAGTGGAGATTCCATGCAAATCTATAAAGGAATGGATATTGGTACGGCTAAAGTGACTCATGAAGAAATGCAGGGAATTGTTCATCATTGTATTGATATGTTAGAGCCGGATGCTTATTATAGTGTGAAAGATTTTCAAACTCAGGTTAGAAAAACGATTGATGAAATTGTCCAAAGAGGAAAAATGCCTATTATTGTTGGGGGGACTGGTCTTTATATTAAAGCGGCCTTATATGATTATACTTTTAATGATACAGAAGACCATCATGAATTCTTTAGAAAAAAATATGCTCATTATAGTCACGAAGAACTCTATGAATATTTAAAATCAATAGATCCTAAGAGTGCTATGGAGCTTCATCCACATAATCGTCAACGTGTTTTACGTGCTATTGAAATATATGAGCAGACTGGTCAAAGAAAAAGTGAAATTATTGATGCTCAACAACATATTTGTTTATATGATGCCTATTTTGTTGGCTTGACTATGGAAAGAGAAAGCCTATATGAAAGAATTAATCAACGTGTTGAATCTATGAAGCAACAAGGATTAGAACAGGAAGTTTATCAATTATATCAAACTGGATTGACAAGGGAAAATCAAAGTATGAAAGGTATTGGATATAAAGAATGGTTTGATTATTTTGATCAATTGATTAGTCGTGAGGAAGTGTATGAAAATATCAAAAAACATTCACGACAATATGCCAAAAGGCAATATACATGGTTTAGAAACCAATTTCCTGTTCACTGGTATGATGTGGATTTAGATTGTTTTGATCATACGATTCAATCAGTGTGTGAACAAATCAATAAATGGACTCTTGTATGAGTCCATCTTTTTATATGATAAATATGATATAAGGAAAAAGTAAGCATTGATAGATAACTTTTTAAAACATGAAATCTATCATATGATAGAGTTTCTTTGTTTTTGAAAAATGAAAATGATAAAAAATGTACAATTTTATGAGAATAAAATTGTACATTGTTAAGTTTGTATTTGATATAGGATTGTTGATGATAAGGTTTTATGCTTTTATTCAATGGATTGAATAAGAAAGTTATCATGATCATTTTGATGCAATATTTCATCGTTTGTATTTGATTGGCGATATTGTAGAGGTGTTAAACCAAGAGTTTTTTTAAAAATTTGCGCAAAATAAGATTGAGAAGAAAATCCAACTGCTTCAGATATTTCTGAGATAGATAGACTGGATGTTCTTAAAAGTGATTGACATTCTTTAATGCGTCGTTCAATAAGATATTGAATAGGTGAAATATGCATGTATTTTTTAAACTCATGAGACATGTAATATTTATTCATTTTCATATATTGAGCAAGAGATTCAAGTGTTATATTATTTGCATAATTTTGATCAATATATTGACAAATCATTTTTATTTCACGTCTTATAGGTAATGAAGATTGATGCGACTGAAGTTGAATGTTGAGCTTTCTAATGATTTTAAGTAATAAAAGTTCTAATAGTTTTTGACAGACAGTATCATATCCTATTTCTTTATTTTTACTTTCAACTAATAGATGCGAAAAATAATAACGAATATCACCACTATCCTTATTAAAGTTTTGATAAATAAAATGTGGATTGATTTCATCTATTTGAAATAATAAGTCTTTTACACCTAATACAACATATTCCAAAGGTTTATCTTCTTGCGAATTCTCATAATGGTACACATTAGGAGAAACAACAATGAGATCATTTTCTTTAATGGGAAAGGTTTTATTTTCAACAGTGAATTTGCCTCTTCCATTCAAAACAAAAAAAATTTCTGTAAAAGGGTGAAAATGTTTTAAAGATTTCCAATCACTTCCGTATTTAGAATGCGAAATATACATTAATTGTGATTTATGGTCAAAAAATTGATCATCAACGATATTGATACGATTACTGCTCATATTATATTCCTCTCTTTAGCTTCCTTTTTAATTATATCGCATTTTTAAATAATAGCAAGATATATAAAAAAATAAACAATTTCGATATAGATAAAACGCTTACATTTATATATATTGTTATTAGAAAGATATCATGGAGGAGGAAAATAACAGATGAAAATGAAAAGAATGTTATCTTTAGGTCTTTCATTATTAATGTGTGCGACATTAATTACAGGCTGCAGTAATAATAGTAGTACATCTAGTAATGAAAGTAAAACTTTAAAAATCGCCGGATTAGATGGTGGTTATGGAACAAAAGGTTGGGAAGAAGTTATTAAAAAGTTTGAAGAAAAAACAGGTGTTAAAGTAGAATCTACATTTGATAAAAAAATTAGTGATGTTTTAAGACCAAAAATGACTTCTGGAAAAGATGTTCCTGATATTATTTACTTAAGTGTTGGAGCAACTGGGGGATTAACTGATACACTTATTAAAGAAAAACAAATTGCTGATATTTCTGCGTTATTGGATGAAACAGTTCCAGGTGAAGACGTGAAAGTGAAAGATAAAGTTTTAACATCATTTGTTGAAGGAGCAACTGCTGATCCTTATGGTGATGGAACTTTACGTTTAGCACCACTTAATAATGCACCTTGTGGATTATTTTATAATGCTGGATTATTTAAAGAAAAAGGTTGGGAAGTACCAACTGATTGGGATGGAATGTTTGAATTAGGAGAAAAAGCAAAGAAAGAAGGAATTTACTTATTTACTTATCCAACTGCTGGATATTTTGATGCGTTCTTTACTTCTTTATTAAATGCAACTGCTGGTCCTGAAGTTTATGCTAAATTAATTGCTTATGATACAGAAGCATGGAAACTTCCTGAAGTTAAAGAAGCATTTGAAATTGTTGGAAAATTAAAAGATTATACATTACCTACAACAGTAGCAAATGCTAATGGTGATAATTTTGTTAAAAATCAACAAGCCGTTATTGATGGAGATGCATTATTTATTCCTAATGGAACTTGGTTACCTGGTGAAATGGCAGCAACGACACCTGAAGGTTTCGAATGGGGTATGACTGGAATTCCAGCTGCTAAAGCTGGTGGAGATTCTTATTCAACAAACTTTGTTGAACAAATGTATGTTCCTGAAAAAGCTGAAAACAAAGATCTTGCATTACAATTCTTAGCTTATTGTTATAGTGATGAAGCAGCAGACTTATTCTATAAATATGGTGCTTTAGATGAAGAAGCAATGAAAAAGAATGATGATGGTAAAGAAGTTTATAAAGCAGGATATTTAATTCCTATTAAAGGTTCTGAAAAGAGAGTAGCTGAATCAGATACATTTATGTATACATTATCTGAAAAAGGTATAAAAACAAATAGTGCAACATTCATGGCTGCTGAAGCTGTTGAAGGTGTGACTTTAACAGGTGAAACTGGTATTTTATTTGGATCAGTTAACTCTGTAATGAACGGAGATAAATCTGTTGATCAATGGTATCAAGAATCTGTTGATGCAGTTGCAAAAATCGCAGAAGCAAATGCAAAAGCAGACAAATAGTCAAAAAATATAGAAGGTAGGCGTTGGGAAAATCGCCTACCTTTTAAAGGAGGTATTTTATGAATAAAACTAAGGAAAAAAGACGTTTTGTGATTTTATGTCTTGCTCCAGCAGTTATTTTATTTGCTATATTTATGATTTATCCTACAATCAATGTCTTTTTAATGTCAACATTAAAATGGGGTGGATTTTCAGACATCAAAGAATTTGTCGGAATTAATAATTTTGTCATTTTATTTCAAGATATGAATTTTATTCGTGCGTTCCAAAATACAATATTTGTCATTGTCGTTGTGACAGTTTTTACTCTTGCTTTAGCCATTTTATTTGCTGCCATTTTGGTAAGAGAGAAATTGAAAGGTCAGAATTTCTTTAGGATTATTTTCTATATTCCTAATATATTATCTATTGTCGTTATTGGGGCCATTTTTAGTGCTATCTATGACCCTTCAACAAATGGATTATTGAATAGCTTTCTGAGTCTGTTTCATGGAGATGGTTGGATTGGTGTCCAATTTTTAGGTAATCAGTCTATTGTTATGTATTCCATTGCTTTTGCTTTAATATGGCAGGCTATAGGTTATTATATGGTTATGTATATGGCAAGTATGTCATCCATTCCAGCCCATTATTATGAAGCTGCTGAATTGGATGGATGTGGTAAAATCAAACAATTCTTTATGATTACGCTTCCTTTGATTTGGACAAATATTCGTACAACATTAACATTTTTCGTTATTAGTACAATTAACTTGAGTTTTTTACTTGTGCAAGTTATGACAACTGGAGGACCAGATGGAGCAAGTCGTGTTTTATTATTCTATCTTTACGATCAAGCATACAATAATGCAAGTTATGGATATGGTATGGCCATTGGGGCTATAACATTCTTATTTTCTTTCTTATTAAGTGCTACGATTAATAAGATAACTGAACGTGATGAATTGGAATACTAGGGAGGTAGACATATGAAAAAAATGAGTACAGAAAAGTTATATAAAATATTTGTCTATGTAGCATTGATTTCTTTGGCTATTTCTATTATTGTTCCTGTTGCCTGGGTGTTTGTTTCTTCATTAAAAACAAATGCAGAGTTTCAAGGGAGTCCATGGACGTTACCAATGAGTTTTTATTTTCAAAACTTTATTGATGCTTTTGAAAAAGCACATATGGCTGAATATTTATTGAATTCTGTGATCGTAACAGCATTAGGTTTAATTTTACTGGTTATCATTGCTTTACCGGCTTCTTATGTTCTAGCAAGATTTGACTTTGCTGGTAAGAAAATTATTAATACTTTATTTATGGCAGGACTTTTTATTAATGTTAACTATATTGTGGTGCCTATTTTCTTGATGTTATTAGATTGGGATGATGTGATTTATAATTTATTTGGTCAAACTTTCTTTTTGGATAACATATTTGTTTTAGCAGTTGTTTATGCTTCTACAGCTTTACCATTTACTATCTATTTATTAAGTGGTTATTTTAAAACATTACCAAAAGCTTATGAAGAAGCAGCATTTATTGATGGATGTGGTTATTTTAAAACTTTAATTAAAGTTATGGCTCCAATGGCTAAACCAAGTATTATTACTGTTATTCTATTTAACTTTTTAGCTTTTTGGAATGAATATATCATCGCTTTAACATTAATGCCTGGGGCTTCAAAAACTTTACCAGTAGGTTTAGTCACTTTATCTAAAGGACAGATGGCGGCTGCCAATTATGGACAATTATATGCGGGTCTTGTGATTGTCATGTTGCCTACATTAATATTATATATCTTAGTTCAAAAGAAATTAACGCAAGGTATGACGCTTGGCGGATTAAAAGATTAGAGGTGTGAAAGTATGAGTCAAATAACAAAAAATATTATCGCAATTGTTTGTTTTGTTGTTTCCTTTGTTTTAGTCTGTTATGGTCAAAGTCTGGTGGGATATACAGGTTTAGTTTTAGAGTTGATTGGTTTAGCAGGACTATTGATCTTGCTGTATATGTACAATAAAAAATATAAGTAGGAGGAATTATATGGCAACACTATCTTTAAAACATATTGATAAAATATATGATAATCAGGTACAGGCGGTTTTTGATTTTAACTTAGATATTGCCGATAAAGAATTTATTGTTTTTGTAGGACCATCTGGATGTGGAAAATCTACAACATTAAGAATGATTGCAGGATTAGAAGATATTTCTTCTGGAGAACTTTATATTGATGGTCAATTGATGAATGATGTAGCACCTAAAAATCGTGATATAGCAATGGTGTTTCAGTCTTATGCATTATACCCTCATATGACTGTTTATGATAATATAGCATTTGGATTAAAAATTGCAAAAGTTCCTAAGGATGAAATAGATAGACGTGTAAGAGCAGTAGCAAAAGCGATTGATATCGAACAATATCTAGATCGAAAACCAAAAGCATTATCTGGTGGACAAAGACAGCGTGTAGCATTGGGAAGAGCAATTGTTCGTGAACCAAAAGTCTTTTTAATGGATGAACCATTAAGCAATCTTGATGCAAAATTAAGAGTACAGATGAGAGTTGAAATTTTAAAAATTTATCAACAATTAGGAACAACTTTTATTTATGTCACACATGATCAAACTGAAGCGATGACAATGGGAACAAGAATTGTTGTTATGAAAGATGGTCGCATTCAGCAGGTTGCTGCCCCAACATTTTTATATGAACATCCAATTAATAAATTTGTAGCTGGATTTATTGGAAGTCCGCAAATGAATTTTAGAGATGGAAAAATCGTTGAAAGAGAAGGCAAAATGTATATTGAACTTTCAGATATCAGTTTGGAAATTCCTGAAGATAAAGGAACAATATTAAAAGAAAAAGGATATATAGGTAAGGTTGTCACAATGGGCATTCGTCCAGAAGATATATCAACACATCCTCATTATATCATGTCACATCCTGAATCATCATTTCAAAGTGAAATAGATGTTGTAGAATTAATGGGTGCAGAAAGCTATATTCATATGACAAAAGATAATCAGCCATTTGTGGTGAAAGTTTTTGGAAGTACCGCTTTAAGAACTGGGGATCAGGGATCATTTACATATTTGATGAATAAAGCACATTTCTTTGATAAAGAGAGTGAATTAAATATATTAGAAAATGGAGAAAAAGAATCATGAAAAATTATGGACGACTTACACTCCCTACTGATTTAGATGTTATTGATGAAACAATAGCACTTAAAGAAAGTCTAGGAGCTGATGCAATTAGAGATTGTGATGGAACGCAAATGCCACAAGAATTGTTGGATATGGATGCAAAGGTTTATGCTACTTATTATACAACAAGAAAAGATAATGAATGGGCACTTGCGAATCCTGAAGAAATTCAACAAGAGTATCTTATAACAGATCGTTATACAGCAAAACAGTCATCTTTAACAATTACTTTAATGAAAGGATTCCATACTGAACAGTTAAAGCCTAATTTTATTGATGACCCAAAAGTTTGGTGGGAAGTTATTGATCGTACGACAGGAGAAGTTGTTTCACCTGATTGTTGGGAATACGATCAAGATCAAGGAACTGTTACAATACAAACAATCCCATATCATGTATATACAGTCAGTTTTTTAGCATTTTTAATTTGGGATCCTGTTCATATGTATAATTTTATAACAAATGACTGGAAAGATGCCCCACATCAATTGACATATGATGTGAGACAACCGAAAACACAAAAATATGTAAAAGAGAAATTGAAAAAATTCTGTGAAGATCATCCTCAAGTTGATGTTATTCGTTTTACAACTTTTTTCCATCAATTTACTTTAACTTTTGATGAACAAAAAAGAGAAAAATTTGTTGAATGGTTTGGGTATAGTGCTAGTGTTTCACCTTATATTTTAAGAAAATTTGAAAAATGGGCAGGGTATAAATTTAGACCTGAATTTATTGTTGATCAGGGATATCATAATTCATTGTTTAGAGTTCCATCAAAAGAATTTAAGGATTTTATTGAGTTTCAACAGCAGGAAGTTTGTCAACTGGCTAAAGAACTTGTAGATATTGTTCATAGTTATGGAAAAGAAGCTATGATGTTTTTAGGAGATCATTGGATTGGGACAGAACCATATGGTCCTTATTTTGAATCAATAGGACTTGATGCTGTTGTAGGCTCTGTAGGTGATGGAGTAACGATGAGGATGATTTCGGATATTAAAGGTGTTAAATACACTGAAGGACGTTTACTTCCATACTTTTTCCCAGATGTTTTCTGTGAAGGTGGCGATCCTATTGGAGAAGCTCATAATAATTGGCTGAAAGCACGTCGTGCTATTTTACGTAGTCCATTAGATCGTATTGGTTATGGAGGATATTTAAAGCTGGCGTTAGAATGGCCTGGATTTATTGATACAATTAAACATGTTGTAGATGAATTTAGAGAAATTCATCAGACTATTCAGGGAACTCAAGCATATGTATCTCCATTTAAGGTCGCTATTTTAAATTGCTGGGGAGCATGTAGAAAATGGATGAATAATCAAGTTCATCACTCAATTTGGTATCGAGAAATTTATTCTTATGTAGGAATTATTGAATGTTTAAGTGGTATGCCAATTGATATTGAATTTATTAATTTTGAAGATGTAAAAAAGGGTGCATTAGATCAATATAAAGTTATTATTAATGCAGGAGCACAATATACTTCATGGTCAGGAGCTGAGAACTGGATTGATGAAGAAGTTGTTACACGTATTAGAAAATGGGTAGATCAAGGTGGTGGATTTATCGGTGTCGGTGATCCAACAGCTTATCAATATCAGGGACAATTTTTCCAATTGAGTGATGTTTTAGGTGTTGATAAAGAAGTTGGTTTTACTTTGAGTCATGACAAATATAATCAAGTGAATTCAAATCATTTCCTATTAGAAGATATTGATGAAGAAATTGATTTTGGAGAAGGAATGGATGGAATTTATGCTCATGGTGAAAATTATCAAATTTTGAGTCAACATCATGGTTATGCACAGCTCGTTACTAATATTTACGGAAAAGGACGAAGTGTCTATTTTGCTGGATTGCCTTATTCACCACAAAATTGTCGTTTATTATTACGTGCTATTTATTGGGCTGCTGGTAAAGAGAGTGAAATGAAGAAATTTTATGTAAGTAATGTGAATACAGAAGTCGCTGCTTTTGAAAAAGTAGGAAAAATAGCTGTTATTAACAATACAACAGATTCACTATCAACGGATTTATATATTCATGGTGAAAAAGTAGAAACATTAGATTTAGAACCAATGGAATTAAGATGGGTAGAAATTTAAGAGAGGAGAATAATACATGGAAAAACCAGTTCTTGTCATTATGGCTGCAGGATTGGGAAGTAGATATGGTGGATTGAAACAAATAGATCCTGTTGACCAAGATGGACATATTATTATTGACTTTTCTCTTTTTGATGCCAAAAGAGCAGGATTTGATACAGTTGTTTTTGTCATTAAAAAAGAAAATGAAGACATTTTCAAAAATACGATTGGTAAACGTATAGAAAATATAATGCATGTTCATTATGCTTTTCAACAGATTGATGATTTGCCAGAAGGGTATCAGGTGCCTGATGGACGTTATAAACCATGGGGAACAGCACATGCACTTTATTGTTGTCGTCAATGGATTCATGGACCTTTTGCAGTGATCAATGCGGATGATTACTATGGCTTTGAATCTTTTCAAATGATTTATAATTATTTGGCTGGTCATCAAGACGATGAATTGTATCGTTTGGCTATGGTAGGTTACTGTATTGAAAATACGCTGACTGAAAATGGAACAGTAGCACGAGGAATTTGTGAAGTTGATGAACAAAATTATTTATGTAGCATTACTGAGCGCACAAAAATTAAAGCTGATTTAAATGGTGCAATGTATCAGGAGGATGACCAATGGTTTGCAGTGCCTAAAGGAACAATTGTTTCTATGAATTTATGGGGATTTAGTCAAAAAATCATTGAAGAAATTGCTCAGGGATTTCCAACATTTTTAGATCAGAATTTAAAAGATAACCCATTGAAATGTGAATATTTTATTCCTGATGTTGTGAGTAGATTATTGCAGGAAAAAAAGGCAACTGTACAAGTTTTAAAATCACCTGCTAAATGGTATGGTGTCACATATAAAGCTGATAAGCCAGTTGTGGAAGAAGCGATTCAACGTATGAAAAAGCAGGGCTTATATCCTCAAAAGTTGTGGGGTATTTATGATGAATAATCATTTGAAAGTAAAAGAAGTCATAAATCAATTTGATTTTTCAGGCGAATTATTTACAATAGAACCATTTGGTAGTGGACATATTAATGATACTTATTTAGTTAAATTTAAAATAAAACATATGGGCATTGTTCCTGTTATTTTACAACGCATGAATACAAAAATTTTTATAAATCCTGAACAATTAATGGAAAATATTTTAAATGTTACAGCGTTTTTAAGAAAAAAAATTATTGAGAATGGTGGAGATCCAGAAAGAGAAACACTTACTGTTATTTTGGCAAAAGATGGAAAACCTTATTGTAAAGATAGTGATGGCGATTACTGGCGTGCCTATCATTTTATTGTTGGGGCAACGGGTTATGATGAAGTCAGAACAGAAGAAGACTTTTATCAAAGTGGTTTAGCTTTTGGAAAGTTTCAAAACTTACTGAGTGATTATCCTGCGAGCACTTTACATGAAACAATTGCTGATTTTCATAATACAAAAGCTAGATTTGAAGTGTTTAAAACAGCAGTAGAAGAAGATAAAATGCATCGTGCAAAAGATGTGCAAGATGAGATTCAATTTATTTTACAAAGAGAAGATATAGCAAATATATTAACAGAAATGCAAGAAAACGGGGAACTTCCATTACGTGTAACTCATAATGATACAAAATTAAATAATATTTTGATTGATGATAAGACACATGAGGGCATTTGTATAATTGATTTAGATACAGTGATGCCTGGGTTGGTTGTTAATGATTTTGGAGATTCTATTCGTTTTGGTGCAAGCACTGCTTTAGAAGATGAAAAAGATTTATCAAAAGTTGAGTGTGACATGCATTTATTTGAAGTATATACAAAAGGATTTCTTGAAGGGTGTCAAGGGAAATTAACATTATCTGAAATTAAAGCTCTTCCTATTGGGGCAAAAGTGATGACATTTGAATGTGGAATGCGCTTTTTGACTGACTATTTGCAAGGTGATACTTATTTTAAGATTCAATATCCAACACATAATTTAGTTCGTTGTCGTACTCAATTAAAACTGGTGTCAGATATGGAAAAGAAATGGGATCAGATGAATGAAATAGTAGCAAAGTATACAAATTAAGAAAATAAAAAAACATCTATTGTTTTGATTGATGATAAAACGATAGATGTTTTTATTTTTTGTTAAGTTCTTTAAGGTGATGAGTTCTTCCGTGCTTAAGTATACGACGATAGTTTTCAGCAAGTGCTTTTTCATAAGAACTTGTCATCCATGGAATATAAAATTGTTCTTTTTTGATTGGGTCAGGAAGATATTGAATATATTCCCAAAGTTCAGGACGATTATAATTATATTTTTCATCTTCTTCAAGTCCTACAGGTGTTAATCGTAAATAGTTTGGTGCTGGATAAGGATGTTTAGCTAAAGATGCTAAAGCAGCATCAATAGCCGCTTCAGATGACTTCGATTTTGGTGATAGGCATAAATCAATAATAGCGCTTGCGATAGGAATGCGTGCTTCAGGGAAGCCAATAACTTTAGCTGCCTGAAAAGCGATGACGGTACGCATGCAGGCATTTGGATTAGCTAAACCTATATCCTCATATGCTGTTGTAATAACTCTTCTTTCTAAAGATTCTATGTCACCAGCTTCTATTAATTTTCCTAGATAGTACATTGCACCATTAGGGTCACTACCACGTATAGATTTTTGTAAACCACTTAATGTATCATAATATTGATCTTCATCTTTATCAAATTGAGCATTAGCCTTAAATAAAGATTTTTGAACAGTATCTAAAGTAATAAGTGAATCCTCAGAAAGAATGGTGCTGATTTCTAAGCAGTTATAAGCATAACGAATATCACCACTACTTAATTGAGCAATATATGATAAGACACCATCTTCAACTTGATATGCATTATTCAAACCATTTTCTGCAGTTAAAGCACGGTTTAATCCAAGAATAATATCGTCTTGACTTAAAGGTTTAACTTCTACTATCTGACAACGCGAACGAATGGCAGGATTGATAGAATGATATGGATTTGCTGTTGTACATCCAGCAATAATAAGTAATCCATTTTCAATATGGGGTAAAAGGTGATCTTGTTTATCTTTATTAAGACGATGAACTTCATCAATAATGACAAAGAGTTCACCGGAAAGTTTTGCTTCTTCAATGATTATATCCATTTCTTTTTTGTTTCCAGTGGAAGCATTAAAAAGGCGATATGGAATATTTAAATCGTTAGCTAGAGCTGATGCAATTGTTGTCTTTCCGCATCCAGGTGGACCATAAAGAATAGTCGACATAGGATGTTTCTTTTTAACAAATTGAGAAAATAAAGCATTTTCTCCGACTATATGTTTTTGACCAAGAACATCTTTTAAAGATGTTGGACGCATACGATGTGCTAAAGTTGTTGCCATAAAATCTTTCCTTTTTCTATGATTTTGATATAATGATTATAGCATTTTTCAAGGTATAAGGATAGGTGAAAAATGCGAAAATGAAATTTGTTGTGGATATTGACAATAAAAATATTTTATAGAGAAATGTACTCAATTGATTTGAATTAATGCAAAATTGGGTTTTGATTATAGGGTTTGTATCTCATTAATGGAGATACAGGAAAATGGAGGATATAATGAAAGTTGTCGTTCAAAGAGTTAAAGAAAGCAGTGTTACAATTGATGGGAGTGTATATGGACAAATACAAAAAGGATTTATGGTTTTGGTAGGTTTTTGTCAAGATGATACAAAAGAAATTGTCGATAAGATTGTTGATAAGATGCTTGGCTTACGCGTTTTTGAAGATGAAAATGGGAAAATGAATCTATCTTTGCAAGATGTTTATGGGAGTATTTTATCTATTTCTCAGTTTACATTGTATGCGGATTGTAAAAAGGGAAGAAGACCTAGTTTTATTCATGCTGCAAAACCTGAATATGCTATACCATTGTATGATTATTTTAATGAAAAGATTAAAGAACACGGGATTGAGTTGCAGACAGGTGTATTTGGGGCTGATATGAAAGTTTCGCTTATTAATGATGGACCAGTAACAATTATTTTAGATAGTCAGGAAATTTGTAAGTAAATTTATATTATAAATAAGAAAATTGAATGTTTTAAAGGAAAAGACGTTTATTTTCTAAGAAAAAAGTGATGATTAAACCATCAAAAAACAAAAAAACGAAAAAAAGTAAAAAAAAGACTTGCAAAGGTAAGGGATAGATGGTATTATAGATGAGCACTCGACGAGAGGGCACAGGGACATTGAAAACTGAACAGTAAACACGTCAATAAATATAGAAAAAAAGAAAGAGTCAAGAAGACATGAAATTGTCTGAAGATAGAAAAGGACAATGGAGAGTTTGATCCTGGCTCAGGATGAACGCTGGCGGCGTGCCTAATACATGCAAGTCGGACGCA